>JBJEKG010000256.1:0-8116 GCA_051878535.1 Muribaculaceae bacterium | reverse complement strand
CACTTCACTTCGGCCGCTTCGCTTACCCTTCGTTTCGTGCCAACGTGGTGTTATCAAAAAAGCAACCGCTCCGCGGTTTTTACAGATTTAACAACCGATTTTTTACATTGATCCGGAATAGCCCTTGATAGATAATATCTATTAATAGATTTTATCTATTAATAGATTTTATCTATTGATAGATTTTATCTATTATTCCCACTCTCCTTTGTCAACTCCCGCCGCTGCACAGGATTACCGAAAAAAATCCTGTGCCGGTTGGTTAGAACTCGCTGGTGAAGTGGAAGCGGATTTTGGGGAAGTCGGTTTGCGCCATCTGCAGCACGTAGTTGCTGTCGGCCAAGAACACGTCGCGACCTTCGCGGTCGGTGGCCATGAATTGGTGCTTGCGGCGGCGAAATTGCGCCAAGGCTTCGGCATCGTCGCTCTCAATCCAGCACGCTTTGTACAGCGAGATGGGCTCCCAGCGCACTTGCGCGCCGTATTCGTGGAGCAAGCGGTATTGGATGACTTCAAACTGCAGCTGACCCACTGTGCCGATGATTTTGCGGCCATTGAATTGGTTGGTGAACAGTTGTGCAACGCCTTCGTCCATAAGCTGTTGCACACCTTTCTCAAGCTGCTTCGACTTCATCGGGTCGGTGTTTTCGATGTACTTGAACATCTCGGGCGAGAACGACGGCAACCCGCGGAAATGTATCTCCTCGCCGGCGGTGACGGTGTCGCCTATCTTGAAGTTGCCGGTGTCGGGGATGCCCACGATGTCGCCCGGCCACGCTTCGTCCACGATGCTCTTGCGCTGGGCCATAAAGGCCGTCGGTGCGGAGAATTTGAGCGTCTTGCCGGTGCGCACGTTGCGGTAAACGGCGTTGCGCTCGAACTTGCCGGAGCAAATCTTCACAAACGCGATGCACGAGCGGTGGTTGGGGTCCATGTTGGCGTGAATCTTGAACACGAATCCGGTGAAGGCGCTCTCGTCGGGGTTGATGCGTCGCTCAAGGGCATCAACCGCACGCGGCGACGGGGCTATCTCCACAAAGCAGTCGAGCAACTCCTTCACACCGAAGGTGTTAAGGGCTGAACCGAAGAACACCGGTGCGACTTTGCCCGCTAAGTAATCGTTGCGGTCGAAGTCGGGGTATACGCCTTCAATCAAGTCGAGGTCTTCGCGGAGTTTGGCAGCGTCGACCTCGCCCACAGCGTGGTCGATGCGGGGGTCGTTCACGTTGTCGATTTCCACACGCTCCGACACCTTTTGCTTGTCGGGGGTGAACAAATCGAGCGAGTGCTCATATATATTGTATACACCCTTGAAATGTTGGCCGATGTTGATGGGCCAGCTCAGCGGCCGCACGTTGATTTTGAGCTCAGCTTCCAGCTCATCGAGGATGTCGAACGGGTCGCGACCCTCGCGGTCGAGCTTGTTGACGAAGATGATTACGGGGGTGGAGCGCATGCGGCACACCTCCATCAGCTTGCGCGTTTGCTGCTCCACGCCTTTGGCCACGTCCACCACGATGATTACGGAGTCCACGGCCGTGAGCGTGCGGTAAGTGTCTTCGGCGAAGTCCTGGTGACCCGGGGTGTCGAGAATGTTGATTTTATAGTCACCATAATTGAACCCCATCACCGAGGTAGCCACCGAAATGCCGCGCTGCTTCTCGATTTCCATCCAGTCGGAGGTGGCCGTCTTCTTGATTTTGTTCGACTTCACAGCGCCCGCTATGTGGATAGCGCCGCCAAAGAGCAGAAGCTTTTCGGTGAGGGTGGTTTTGCCGGCGTCGGGGTGCGAGATGATGGCAAAAGTGCGCCGGCGACGGATTTCGTCGGTAAGTTCTGACATTTATGCTAAGCTATTGATATTTATACGTTTGAGGCAGCGCATCAATCCGTCTTCCCAGTGAGGGATTGTTGCGGAGAAGGTAGCCTTGAAGCGGGTTTTGTCCAGCACGGAATAGAGCGGACGGTCGGCCACAGTGGGGTAGTCGACCGTGGCGATAGGCGTAACGGTGCAGTCGATGCCGCTGTGGCGGACGATGGCCACAGCGAAATCGTACCACGAGCACACGCCCTCGTTGGAGAAGTTGAAGATGCCGGGCACCCATTGCGGAGCGAACACCACCGTGGCGATGGCGGCGGCCAAGTCGGCAGCGTAAGTGGGAGTGCCGATTTGGTCGCTCACCACGCGCAACTCGTGCTCCGTCTGCGCCAAACGCAAGATGGTGCGCAAGAAGTTGTGGCCGAAAGGTGAGTAGAGCCAACCGGTGCGGATGATGATGCTCTCCGGAGCGAGACCCAACAGAGCCGTCTCGCCCTTGCGCTTGGTGGTGCCGTACTGCGACATCGGGTTCACCTTATCGCTCTCTGTATAAGGGCGATAGGTGCGACCGTCGAACACGTAGTCGGTCGAAATATGGATGATACGGATGCCAAGGTCATCGGCCACGCGAGCGATGTTGGAGATGCCGTCGATGTTCACGGCCGAGCACTCCAGCTTCTGCTCCTCTGCGCGGTCCACAGCGGTGTAAGCCGCGCAGTTGATTACATGCGAAAAATCGCCGTGCCGCAGGAAAGCTTCCACAGCATCGCGGTCGGTGATGTCCAGTTCTTCGCGGTCAACGTAGACGGTCACACCCGGTCGCTGCGCTTCCAACACTTCATGTAATTCGTTGCCTAATTGGCCTTTACAGCCCGTAACTAATATTTTCATAGCGTCAAATGTTTCTAAGCGACTGCAAAGTTACGAAAAAATCGCCACCTGTGCAAAAAAATCGCAACCACCGCCGCCCGATTGGCCGAATTAGCCCAATTAGGCTAATTGAGCCCGGGAATACACAACTTTGTGCAACACACCCTTGTGTATTCGCAGATTTTTTGCTATCTTTGCCGCTGTAATCTTAAAATTGTATGCAATATGAGTAATGAGGTACGGAATCCGGCGTTTGTGTTTGGCGTGTCGGTCAGCGGCTCCAACTTCATCGGCCGCGAAGCCGAGATTCGCCGGCTGAAAATGAATTTCGAAGAAGGCATCAACACGGTGCTGATTTCACCGCGACGTTGGGGAAAGACGTCGCTGGTGAAGCGGGTGTGTGAGGTATTGGACCGCGACCGCGTGCTACCGGTGTATGTCGACATCTTCAAATGCAAGAGCGAATACGAGTTCTACAACGCTTTGGCCGAGGCCGTCCTTTCGCAAACGGCCTCGCGCACCGACCAACTTCTGGACAACGCCCGCGAATTCCTGCTCCGCCTGATGCCGAAAATCAGCTTCTCGCCCGAACCGCTCACCGAGTTCTCCCTCAGCCTCGGTATCACTCCGCGCACTCACTCTCCGGAGGAGGTGCTGCAGCTTGCGCAGACCGTGGCCGAACGCCGTCGGCGCCGCATCGTGGTGTGCATCGACGAGTTCCAGCAGATAGGCGAGATGCCCGACAGCGTCGACATCCAGAAACGCTTGCGCTCGGTGTGGCAGCATCAAACCATGGTGTCGTATTGCCTGTTCGGCAGCAAAAAACACACCATGATGACCGCATTCCAGCAGCGCAACATGCCACTGTATCAGTTTGGCGACTTCATGTACTTGCAGAAGATACCCACCGCCTTGTGGGTGGACTACATCACCTCGCACTTCGCACGCCGGCGCCGCTCAATCAGCGCCGAGTGTGCCGAAGCCATCTGCACAGCCGTCGACAACTACTCCAGCTACGTGCAGCAGTTGGCTTGGATTGTGTTCTCGCTCATCGACGAGGACGAAACGGTCACTGCCGACCACGTCAGCCGCGGCATCGAGCTGCTCATCGACAGCCAAGAGCAGCTGTTCATGCAGCAAATCGAACCGCTATCGGCCTACCAAATGAACATGCTGCGCTGCATCGTAGCCGACCACCACAGCGGCTTCGGTGAAGCGCAATTGCGCCACGAGTTCAACCTCGGAAGCGCATCCAACATCGCCCGCCTGCGCACAGCCCTAATCAACCGCGACCTGGTGGAAGCAACCGCCGGCCAACTCCACCTCACCGACCCGGTGTTCGCCCGCTGGTTCAGCGCCCGCCGCATGTAGCCACCCCCTGGCATAAATCCACAGGAGCACAGGAGATTCAACAGGAGGACAGGAGGTAATTAATTGAATTTCAATAATATAAATCCTATTCTCCTGCTAAAACTCCTGTCCTCCTGTGAACCCCTTGCACGCTGTGTTTTACACGACAGACTTTTTACACACTTTCCGCCCGGTTGCTATGCGCGCGGAGCCTTTTTGCAATTGCTCCGAGCTCCTGCTCGCCGGTTAGGTGGGATTGTGGATGGAAGCTTGCGAGCGGCCTTCGCCCATGCGCGCCAGACGGATTTGCAGCGGGATGCGTTCTTTCAGCTCCGCGCGGTGAGAAATTACGCCCACACGGCGCGAGCTTTCGCCGGTGATGTCGCCAAGGTTCTCGAAGGTCTGCATCATGGTGTTGAGCGTGGCTTCGTCCAACGTACCGAAGCCCTCGTCGATAAACAGAATGTTGGAGGTGAAGTTGATGCCGTTGAGCGACGACAGAGCCAGCGACAAGGCCATCGACACCACAAACTTCTCGCCACCGGAGAGCACCGTGTAAGCGCGCACAAGGCCGTTGTTGTAGCCGTCGCGCACCAAGATGGCCAGCTGCTGATTGTCGGTGCTGCAGTCGAGCACATAGCGGTCCGACAGCAGCCGCAGGTAGATGTTAGCCTTACGCAAAAGCTGTTTGAGGATGTGCGTCTGCACCAAAGTGCGAAGACGCTTGCCACCGAACACGCGGTCCCAGCGCTCCCATTTTTCGAGGAGCGCTTGAGCACGGTCCAGCGCTACAGCCGCTTGCGCGCGGTCGTTGGCGCGGGCGGCATACGAGGCCAACTCTTGCGCTATCTTGCCCTCACTGCGCGATGCATCGGTCTTCTGCTGCTCCAGTAGGTTGATTTCAGCTTGGAGCGTCTCCGGTGCGGGAAGAAGCTCCACCACGGCAACCTCGAAGGTCGACAGCGCGGTGCCCACAGCCTCGTCGGCAGCCGCGATGGCTGCGTGACACTTAGTGAGAGCCACGATGAGCGCGTTCCACCGCTCCGCAGCGGTGGCATCAGCGCTCTGACTGCCTTCGCTCACCTCCCATTGCGGTTGCAACTCACACACTTGGCGGCAGTTAGCTTCGAGAGCCTGCACCATGTTCACGGCCGCTCCCTTCTGAGCGGTGCGGTCGTGCACAGCCTGCTCATGCCCTTGATAAGCCTTCACATCGGCCGCGATGGCCGCCGCGGATGCGTCGATGTCGGTGTGCCACTGCGGATACAGCTCCGCCACAATGCCGTGGATGAAGTCGTAACTCGTGGTCAACGCCGTGCGCAGCCGCTGCAAATCACCGTTGCAGCGGGTGAGTTCGGCCGCATTATTCTTAACCGCGTTGTCCGCACGCGACAGAACCGCCACAGCCTCGGTGTGAGCCTTGTTGGCCGCCGAGAGTTGACGTGCCAGCGGTTTGAGTTGTTCGCGGAGGCGGTCGACCTCAGCCAGCTGCTGTTGCAACTGCTGCACGCGCTCCTTAGTCGCCGCGAGCGCGGTTTGCACAGCCTCATCCACCTCATCCGGGTTGAAATCGGTGGTGACTGCGATGTCGACCGCGATGGCTGCTTTCACCACCTCCTCGCGCTGCCGAGCGGCCTCTTTAGTGAGCCGCTCGAGCTGCTTGGCGTTAGCCTTGACCTTGCCGGAGAGAGCGCTGACAGCCGCAGCATGGCGGTCGTAGCGCTCGGTGGCGGCGGTGAGTGCGGCCTTAGCTGCGTGCTCGGCCTGTCGTATCGGTTGCAGGATGTCGGCAAAGGCATCGGCCGAGGCCAACCGGGTGATGTGTTGACCGCACAACGGACACACCTCGGCCTTCTGCTCGGCCAACTCCGCCCGCAAGGCCTTCAGACGGTCGTTGAGACTCATCGCCATGGTGTTGAGCAATTTATGCGCTCCATCGTGGGCTGCGGCAGCGCTTTGACGTGCGGACAGCAACCCCTGTAGCTCGCTTTCGAGAGCCGACAGCCTCTTACCATCGGCCTCACATTCATTCTGACTTTGCGCTATGGTCAACAGCTTATCGCGCAGACCGGCTACCTTGGTCAACAGTGCTTCCAACGCGCTCACGCGGCGGTTCACTGCCGTGGTGTCGGCCGCTATCTGTTGCGGTTGCATAGCGTCCAACTGCTTCTGCACCGCATCACTCTGCTGCTGCACCGTGTCCACAGCCTGCTTGCGCCTGTCGGCCTCCTCTGCCGCTTCCCGAGCGGCAGAGGTGAGCGCCGGTTGCGCCTCCGTGGCCTTAGCGGCATCAGCTTCGCGGCGAGCGATGTCGGCGAGCGTTTGCTTATATATAATAATGTGTCGGTTGAGTTCGGTATAGCGGTCGCACACTGCCCTCAGAGCTGTGTGCGCCTCGAGCCAAGCGCGGTGGTCGGCAATGGCTGCTTCGATGGCCGCAATCTGCGCCCCACGGCCGTTGAGTTCGGCCGTGAGCTCTAAAAAGTCACCACGGAGCGAGTCGATGCGAGCAAGAGCATCGGCACGGTCGCTACGCGCCTTCACTGCCGCCGTGAGCACCTGATGACGGCTGCGCGCGCCGGTAATCAACCGCGTCAATCGCACAATCTCGGCCTTGATTTGCTCCAACTGCTCGCGCTGCTGCTCCACCTGCTCGGGTTGCAGCATGCCGTCGGCCAAGGCCTCGTAGCGAGTCTTCGCCTCGTCGCGTGCCCTCTTGTATTTGACAACTGCTTCCTTGATTTTCTCGCCATACAGCGTGAACAGCTGCGTGTTGGTGAGCTTCTCGAGGATGGATTCGCGCTGCTCCTTATCGCCGGTGAGAAACGCCGCGAAGTCGCCCTGCGGCAGCATGGCCATGCGGGTGTACTGCTCGAAGGTCATGCCGATAGCGCTGCGCACCGGTTCGCCACTGCGCGCTTCCACATTCTGCCAGCCCGCTCCGTCCACCTGCACCTCCCACTTGGGCTTGGCGTAGTTGCCGCGGTTGTTCAACCCCAAAGTGAGACGAACGCGGTAGCTACGATTGTCGATGCCGGTGAACAGCACCTCGCTGTAGCAGTCGTCGTGCTTGCTGATGTTGAGCCGCGTGTACTGCTCGATAGCGTTCACGCGCAGCTCCTGCCCGAGGCCGTTGTCGAAGTCGTTGTTCGACGGGTTGGTCACCGCCGCCAAGCGCGGAGTGCTGCGGTACAGAGCCATCGCGATGCCGTCGAGGATGACGCTCTTGCCGGTGCCGGTGTCGCCGCAAATCAAAAACAGTTTGGCGGGCAAACCGGTAGCACGGTCGCGCAGGTCGGTGTCGAAATCGATGTCAAGCGCCACGATTGAAGCAATGTTGCGCAGGTGTAACTCTTTGATATACATAACCTTACTGATTTTGGTCTTTAAGCATTACTTCCAACTCGGCAAACACCTCGCGCACCTCGTCGGGTGTGAAGCCGGGGTACTGGTCGATGGTTTGCAGGATGAAGTCAACCGGCGATGCCATCTGTTACAAATCGCAGATGGCGATGACCGGAGCGGCCTCGGCCGTGGTTGGAGCAGCCACCGAGCCCACTCGCAGCGGCTTGGGATTATAGCGCAAATCGCGGTCGGAATCCTCACCGTCGCCCTCAATCATAGCGTACACCTTTTGGTCGAAATCGGCCGCCAACGTCAGCTCCGCCTGCAAGCGGAAGCGGAAGTAGGCGTGCTCATGGTCGCTGCAGAACTCTTGCAACCCCTTCAGCGCCTCCTTTTCCGAGGAATACACGCTACCATCCAAGGGTAGCGTGTAGAAGTGACGCAACTGCTCGATGCGCAACGGGGTCACTCGCACCGACCCGCCGTGCCGGTCAATCTCCACCATACTCACCGAGTGCGGATATGCCTCGTCGCAGCTCACGTGGAGCGCACTGCCGCTGTATCGCGCCACCGGGGTGGGGTAGGTGGCCGATGCGGCGAAGCCATCGTCGCGGTGGCCGAGCGTTTGCGGCTTGTGGATGTGACCCAAGGCCAAGTAATCGTAGCCGTGCCCCATTGCATCGAGGCCAACGGTGCGCACGGTGCCGATGTCGAAGTTGTGACCCTCGTAAT
>JBJEKG010000255.1:0-1679 GCA_051878535.1 Muribaculaceae bacterium | reverse complement strand
AGGAGTTCCTCGATGAAGTCGGTGGTGATGCGCAGGTGGTAGGTGAACAGCGAGTAGCCGTCGGCCACGGTCTGCGTTTGCGAGTGGTGCAGGGGCAGGGCGGCGAAGTACTTGGCTTGGCGCGGTTCGACCTTGAGCACCACCTTGCGCGGCGGGTTCTTCTCCTCGACCACGATGCCGTAGGAGTACTCGAAGTAGTGCTCGGGGTCGATGGCGGGGTCGGGGGTGAAGGTGTCGGACAGTGCCACGGTGGCGCGCATACGGTCCAAGGCGTAGGTCTTGATGCGATTTTGCGCGGTGTGCAGGCCTACCACGTACCAACGCTGCTTGAACAGCTTCAGGAAGTAGGGGCAGAGCACCACGCCGGTGGTAGGGGTGCTGCGGGTGTAGGCGTGGTAGTTGAAGCGAATCATTTGATTGCGCTTGATGGCATCGATGACCGTGCCGAGGTGTTCGCGAGCGGAAGGCACGTCCTCCAGCACGATGCGCTCGGCCACGTCGTGCGCGCCGCTGAGCGTTTCGTGCAGGGAGAACGAGTTGAGCAGCCATTCGGTCATGCCTTTGGAGCCGAAGCTGTCCTCGTCGATGTAATATTCATAAGTGACGGGATCGCATTCGATGCGCAAGTTGAACAGCTCCTCCACGGCGTCGCGGTAGTTGTAGAAGGTGCGACGAGTGAGCGGGCGGTGGCTGTCGTTGATGGGTGAACGCAGCCACAGCTCGGCCAACTCGTTGCGGGTGATACGACCGTAGCGGCGGATTGTGTCCACAATCCACACGCAACGGTTAATTTGCTGATTAGCCATACTTTATTTTGATTTATGAGAGAAAATCCACAGGCCGATGCAGGTGTAGGCGGCGTTCATTAGCAGCAGTTCGAAGCCGGTTTCGTAGCCGAGGAAGGTGTGCAATGCCCACTGGGTGAGCCACGACAGCACCGGCGCGGCCAAGCAGGCGGCGGGCACGGCACCGTCGCGCACAGCGCGTTTGCAGCCCAAGCCGAACACGAACAGGCCAAGAATCGGGCCGTAGGTGTAGGAGGCCAAGGTGTACACCGCCGAGATGGCGTCGGAATCCGACAGGTAATAGAATGCGATAATCACCGCGCCCATCACAGCCGACATGGCCAAGTGCACCAGTCGGCGCGTGCGAGTCAGTTGCTGCTCATCCTGACTTTTATGCGCGCCGAGGATGTCGACGGTGAAGGAGGTGGTGAGCGAGGTCAGCGCCGAGCCGGCGGCCGAGTAAGCCGCTGAAATCAAGCCTAATACAAACAGGATGCCCACCACTACCGGCATCGATTCGTGCGAGGCCACAAGGCCGAAGATTTCGTCGCTCTTATCGGGGGCGGCGATGCCTTTGGTTTGGATGAAAATCATCAGTAGGGTGCCCAACAGCAGGAACAGGGCGATGACGAAGAACTGCAGCACGCCGCTCACTATCATATTCTTTTGCGACTGGCGCGAATCGCGGCAGCTGAGGTTGCGCTGCATCATATCTTGGTCGAGGCCGTTGGTGGCGATGGCCATGAACACGCCGGCGATGAATTGCTTCCAGAAGTAGGTGGCTTCCATGGGGTTGTCGAAGAAGAACATCCGCGAGGTGTCGTGGTCGGCGATGGCGCCCACCATGGTGGAGAAGTCCATGCCGAGGTTGCGTGCCACGTAGTATATGCACAG
>JBJEKG010000254.1:0-8128 GCA_051878535.1 Muribaculaceae bacterium | reverse complement strand
TCATTTGGCGGAACAAATGATGATAACAATTTTGCAAGTTCATTATCAACGCCGGAGATTCGGGCAACGAAGATTCCGGTTCGCTATCAAAATCAAAAGAGAGCTGACGAGGATCGGTGGATTTATGCTTGGAGGCCGGGGGCGGAGTCGGCGACGGAAGCGGCTGTTGTTCAACGGGCGACAGCGGCTTCAAATTGATATATCTGTCGCGCAAGGTGCTGAGTTGAGTTTGAGTATGACGGCCGCAATTTCGCAGGTGCAAGAGCTTTCCATCGGTCATTTTGAGGAGGTCGCCAATGGTGAGAATACCGGCGGAGGCGCAAACATTGAGAGTGCGGCGCGACAGACCGTATTCCGAAGCAAGAACGCTAATAGTTGTGTCTAAGGTAACCATGGTATTGATTTATTAGCGCAAATTTACGAAATAATTCCAACACAACCAAATTTTTCGCCAAGATTTACATAAAATTTACAGTCGGACCCATCCGACACGTCCGACACGCTGCCGAGCGATTTTTGGCTAATTGTTTTGCACTTTGAGAATTTTTGCTTATCTTTGCCGCAAAATTCTCACCTATAATACCTAACATGAAGTACTCCCTGCTAACGTTGGCAGCCGCCGCCACTTTGGTCATCGCTGCCCCGGCTTGCTCCGACAAGGCGCAATCCAACCCCTTCTTGGAGGACTATACCAATGAGTATGAGATTCCTCCTTTCGACAAGATCCTGCCCGAGCACTATCTTCCCGCTCTGAAAGCCGGTATTGAGCAACACAATGCCGAGATTGAAGCCATCTGCAACAATACTGAGGCTCCCACTTTTGAGAACACCGTGTTGGCTTTGGACAACAGCGGCGCCACCATCGCCAAGGTAGCGCTGGTATTCGGCGCGTTGGAAGAATCCAACTCCTCCGAAGAGATGCAACAAATCGCCGCCGAGTTCCACCCGCTGCTATCGGCCCACGAAGACGAAGTGTCGATGAACGGCAAACTGTTTGAGCGCATCCGCGTGGTGTATGCCGACAGCGCTAACCTCGAACGCGACCAATTCATGCTCACCAAGAAGTATTACACTGATTTCGTGAACAATGGCGCTCTGCTCGATGCTGAAGGCCAAGCCGCTCTAAAAGACCTCAATACCAAACTCACCGGTTTGTACCTGACTTTCAACAACAACCTGCTCGCTGCCACCAACGAATTCTACGTGCTGGTTGAAGACAGCACCCGCTTGGCCGGTCTGCCCGCCAACGTGGTGTCGGTTGCTGCTGAGGAAGCCGCCGCCCGCGGCCACGAAGGCAAGTGGGCATTCACAGTGCACGCTCCCTGCCGTCTGCCGGTGCTGCAATACGCTCAAGACCGCGAGCTGCGTCGTGAAATCTACCAAGGTTACACCTCGTTGGCCACCGAAGGCAAGTACAACAACTATCCCGTAATCGATTCCATCCTGCAAGTGCGCGCCCAAAAGGCTGCTCTGCTCGGCTTCGACTGCTACGGCGCTTACCAAACCAACAAGGTTATGGCTCACACCGTGGAAGCTGCCGAAAACTTGCTGATGCAAATCTGGCGTCCGGCTGTGGCCCGCGTACAACAGGAAGTGGCTGAAATGCAAGCCCTTGCCAACCGTCGCGGCGACAACATCACCATTGAACCGTGGGACTACTACTTCTACTCCGAACTGGTGCGCCAAGACAAGTACGCTCTCGATGAGAACGAACTCCGTTGCTACTTCCCTGTGGACAGCGTGCGCAAAGGTATCTTCACCATGGCTGAGCGCCTCTACGGTGTGAAGTTCACCGAAATGCCCAACGCCACCAAGTACTACGACGAAGTGGTGGTTTACGACGTGACCGACGTTGAAACCGGCGAACACGTGGCCGTGTATATGACCGACTACTTCTCGCGTCCGTCGAAACGCCAAGGCGCTTGGATGAGCGTGTTCAAGGAATCGTGGGTTAACGCCGACGGCACTCCCTCGCGTCCCATCGTGTTCAACGTGGGCAACTTCACTCGCCCCGTGGGCGATACTCCCGCTTTGCTCTCAATCGACGAAGTTGAAACCATGTTCCACGAATTCGGCCACGGCCTCCACGGTATGCTCACCACCGCCCGCTACAAAGGCATCAGCGGCACCAACGTGGACCGCGACTTCGTAGAACTGCCCTCGCAAATCCACGAGCACTGGGCATTCACTCCCGAACTGCTCAGCGTATACGCTCACCACTACCAAACCGGTGAAGTGATTCCGCAAGCCCTCGTCGACAAGGTGCTCGCCGCCGCTAACCATGGTCAAGGATTCGCCACCGCCGAACTCTGCGGTGCCGCTCTGCTCGACCTGCAATATGGCAAGCTCAACCCCAACGGCCCCGTTGACGTAGCCGCCTTCGAACGCCAAGTGGCTGAACAACTCGGCATGCCCGCGCAACTCACCTTCCGCTATCGCTCCACTTACTTCAAGCACATCTTCGGCAGCGACGAATACTCCTGCGGTTACTACACCTATCTCTGGGCTGAAGTGCTCGATGCCGACGGCTTCGAACTTTTCAAGGAGAAAGGCGTGTTCGACCCCGCCACCGCTCGCTCGTTCAAGGAGAACATTCTCCAACCCGGCGGCAGCGAAGATCCGATGACTCTGTTCGTGCGCTTCCGCGGTCACCAACCCTCGGTTGACGCCCTGCTGCGCGGCCGCGGCCTTATCGACTAATCTCAACATTTTTTACATAGCACTCCAATCGATGGCTCCGCCCTCAAGGCGGGGCCATCTTTTTTACGCCCAGCCGCCGGCCTTCAAGGCAATATTTGCGAATTATTATTTGTTAACGCAGGTGGGCAGAAATTTTGCACGTGTGGGCGCGTAACTTTGCGGTGTAATCTCTAATCAACCTCTAATGTCAAACGACTCTAAAAACTACGAAACTATGAATAGATCAATCGTCTTCACCCCCGCGGTGCTCAACACTCTTCGTTCTCTGCCTTACGAACAACAACTTGAAGTGGCTTCGGCTCTCACCGGCGAACTGCTGCTCGGCGCGGGCGAAAGCACCGACATGGAGCCGGAGCCGTCGATGATATACTCCATCCTGCGCTTCTACGTGAAGCAAGCCTCCGACCGCTACAACCGCACCATCTAAGCGCTTTATCCGCTACAACGTAGGACGTATTTCGGAATTACGCCCTACGTTTCGTTAGTTTGAGCAATAAAATAACTTATTTCGCCGGCATTTTTTGCAGAATTCAAATAAAACCATTATATTTGCAGAAAAATTTTTACAGCTTTGACACAGTTAACAATTAACATCGAGGATCACAGTATTCTTCCACATCTCAAAAAGATTCTCAATGCCCTCGAAGGTGTAAGTATAGCTAAACCATCGAGAAAGAAACGCAGCGGAATCGACGAGGCATACGATGACATTCGCGCAGGCAGGATACACCATGCTGAAAGCGTAGACGACCTATTAACAAAATAATTACAAATACTTTATACGTTTACGTTTTTACGTTTAAAATTCGTTATTTCGTTTCTTCGTCCTTTCGTTTGACCCTCCACAGAGCTTTAAATGAAAGAGCAGTGTCTCACTCCGAATAAATCTGCGTGAGAGCGGCGTTTTGGCCGCGGATTGTTTGGTGGTTTGGGGAAAAATGCTTAAATTTGCAATTCATTTATCGAATCGACATTAATTTATGCCACAAGTTTCTCAACGAGGTACAGTGATGCCGGCGTCGCCAATACGTCGGCTGGTGAAATATGCAAATGCTGCGCAGGAGCGTGGCGTTAAGGTTTACAGGCTAAATATCGGCCAGCCCGATGTGCCCACCCCAAAGGTGGCGCTCGAGGCGCTGCGCAAAATCGACCGCAAGGTGTTGGAGTATTCTCCGTCGGAGGGTATGTACTCGTTGCGGTGCAAGTTGCGCGAATACTATCACAAGTATAACATCGATGTGGATGTCGACGACATCATCGTCACCACGGGCGGCTCGGAGGCCGTGCTGTTTGCATTCATGGCCTGCTTGGACCCGGGCGACGAAATCATCGTGCCGGAGCCGGCCTACGCCAACTACATGGCGTTTGCCATCTCGGCCGGTGCGAAGATTGTAACGGTGCCGTCGACCATCGACAACGGCTTCCAACTGCCGCCAATGGAGGAGTTTGAAAAGCTCATCACCGAGCGCACCAAAGGCATCCTCATCTGCAATCCGAATAACCCCACCGGCTATCTCTACACCATGAAGGAGATGCTGCAACTGCGCGACTTGGTGAAGCGCTACGACCTGTTCTTGTTCTCCGACGAGGTCTATCGCGAGTTTTGCTACACCGGCGCGCCGTACATTTCTGCCTTCCACCTGCCCGGGGTGGAAGAGCAAGTGGTGCTGATTGATTCGGTGTCGAAGCGCTACAACGAGTGCGGCATTCGCATCGGTGCCATCATCACCAAGCACAAAGAGCTGAAAGCCAACATTATGAAGTTCTGCCAAGCGCGGTTGTCGCCGCCCTTGTTGGGCCAAATAGTGGCCGAGGCGTCGATTGACACGCCGGCGGAGTACATGCTCGAAACGTACAACGAATACGTGGAGCGGCGCAAGTTTTTGGTCGACCGCATCAACCAAATACCGGGGTGCTACACTCCGATACCGATGGGCGCGTTCTACACGGTGGTGCGGCTACCGGTCGATGATGCCGACCGCTTCTGCCAGTGGTGTTTGACCGACTTCCAGTGGGAAGGTCAAACCGTGTTCATGGCGCCGGCATCGGGCTTCTACGTCGACCCCGCTATGGGTCGCGACCAAGTGCGCATGGCCTACGTGTTGAAAACCGAAGAATTGGGCAAGGCGCTCGAAGTGCTTACCCACGCTTTGAAAGCATATCCCGGACGAACCATTTAATCGCAAGGCAATGAGAAAGTTACATACAATAGCAATAGCAGCCGCATTGGCCGCCACCACATCGGCCAATGCGGCCGACTGGACCGAGTACCTGCCCACCCCCGACGGTGTGATGATGGCTCGTTATGAGCAATTGCTCATCGACGAGAATCCCTCGCGCTTTCAGGTGCGCTACGCCCGCTTGGGACTATACGGCAAAATCATCCCCGAGATTGACTACCGCTTTCAAGCCGACTTCTGCGACGAAGGTAAGTTTAAGATGCTCGACGCCTGGGCACGGTATGCGCCGGTGCAGAACGTCAAAATCAAGATTGGCCAGTTCCGCGCACCGTTTGGGTGCGACGTGTTCCGCGGACCCGGTGTGCAGGTATTCTCCAACCGCTCGTTCGTAGCGCGCGACGTGGTGAACCAACGTGCCGTCGGCGCATCGGTGTTGCTGTCGGCCACCGGTCTGCCACTCACTGTAGAAGCCGGTGTGTTCAACCCCAACACCATCACCGACCATACCCCCTACTCCACCTCGAAGGTGGTGGCCTGCAAAGCCACCTACGCCGTGGGCGATTTAGCCTTCACTGGCAGCTTCAAGAGCTACGTGCCGCAGCAGGTGCGCATCAACACCGCCAACTGCTCGGCCACCTTCCGCCACGACCGCTGGATGGCCGAAGCGGAGTACACTTACAAGCACTTCAACGGCTCGTCGTTCGACGATAGCCATGCTTACAACTTCATGAGCCAATACACCATGCCGGTGCACTGGGGCGTGTTCAACTACTTCTCGGTGGAAGGCCGCTACGACGGCCACACTTTCGACTCCTCGGGCGCCTGCGATGCCAACGGCTTGATTGTGGGCGATTTACCCGCGCGCTCGCGCCTGACCGTGGGCTCCACCGTGTCGTACCGCCTCAAAAACCTGCGCTGCGATTTCCGCATTAACTATGAGAATTACTTCTACCACGACGGTCACGCACCCTTGGAAGGACGCGATGACAAAATCGTGGCCGAATTTGTGATAAAATTTTAACCCATAACGAGTTATGAAACTGATTTCGTGGAATGTAAACGGCCTGCGCGCCATAGTTGGTAAAGGTTTTTGCGATATCTTTCGCGAATTAGATGCCGACGTGGTGTCGCTGCAAGAAACCAAGATACAAGCGGGTCAAATCGACCTCGCGTTTGACGGCTATGAGGCCATGTTCAACTATGCCGAGCGCAAGGGCTACTCCGGCACGGCCGTTTACAGCCGCGTGCCGGTGCTTTCGCACACCGTGGGTATCGGCGTGCCCGAGCACGACACCGAAGGCCGCGTCATCACCGTGGAGTATGAGCAGTTCTACTTGGTGAATGTGTACACGCCCAACTCGCAGGGCGAGTTGGCTCGCTTGCCCTACCGCCTGCAGTGGGAGGCCGCCTTCGCCGACTACCTCGCGCAGCTCGACAAAGTGAAGCCCGTGGTGGTGTGCGGCGATTTGAACGTGGCCCACAACGAAATCGACCTGTCGAACCCCAAGGCCAACCGCCAGAATGCCGGTTTCTCCGACGAAGAACGTGCCGCCTTCTCCGCCCTTTTGGAGCGCGGATTCGTCGACACATTCCGCCATCTGCATCCCGACACGGCCAAGGCCTACTCCTGGTGGAGCTACCGCTTCAACTCGCGCGCCAAGAACATCGGTTGGCGTATCGATTACTTCCTCATCTCCCAACGCCTCACTCCGGCGCTGACTCGGGCCGAAATCCTGCCCGACATCATGGGCAGCGACCACTGCCCGGTGTTGCTTGAACTCAACGTCTAACCCTAACTACCTAATACTCATGTCGTACAACTTTAACTACCCGGAAAATTCCTCCTCGTTGATAGTCACCATCGCTATCGGCGTGGTGATTTCTATCCTCACATTTATTCTACTTTACAACAATACCAACGCCAACTACAATTGGTCGGAGCAAAGCACTGCATCGGCTCAAGTGGATGAGAGCGACCTCGGCTGCGAAGTAGAGGATGAGGCATCAACAGTTGAACAACCCTATAAACCGACAACCTCCACCTCGTCATCTTCAAGCGCACAAGAGCTCCCGGCTACCACCTCCTCGCACCAACAGCAAACCACGTCCACTCAACAGCAACAAACGCCTGCTCAGCAACCGTCCGTATCGGATTCGAAGAAATATACCCTCGGCGAAATCGATGTGAACCCGGAATTTCCCGGCGGCACCGGCAACCTGCGCACCTGGCTAAGCAATAATCTTAAATATCCGGCGCAAGCATTGCAAGACGGCATCGAAGGTACAGTGCGTGTGCAGTTCACCGTGTTCAAAGACGGCCACGTGGGCGATGTAAAAGTGGTAGGCAGTGTCCATCCGGCACTTGACGCCGAGGCAAAACGCTTGATTGGCATAATGCCCAACTGGACACCCGGCAAACTCAACGGCCAGACTGTAAATGTGACCTACATTTTACCCATTAAATTCGTAATGTAATGAATAAGTTGTTAAAATACAGCACATTGGCAGCATTAGTTCTTGGCGCAGCTGCCGCCGTGGTGGCATTCGCCCCGGTGGAGAACCCGCAAGTGCCCGCTTCGGTGGAAATCTGCGGCCAAACGGTCGACATCGACGCGCAATTCAATTACGAACGCCTCGACCGCGAGCTTACTTCATTAATGTACACCCACGGCAACACGCTGCTGTGCATCAAGCGTGCCAACCGCTACTTCCCGCAGATTGCACCCATCTTGCGCGAGTGCGGCATGCCCGACGACCTGCTCTACTTGGCTTGCATCGAATCGAACCTCGCCACTCGCGCCCGCTCCGGCGCCGGTGCCGCCGGCATCTGGCAATTCATGCCCGCCACCGCCAAGGAGTACGGCTTGATTGTCAACGACGAGGTTGACGAGCGTCTCAACATCGACTTGGCCACCCACGCCGCCTGCAAGTATTTCAAACGCGCTCGCAACACCTACAACGGCGACTGGATGTCGGCCATGGCTTCGTACAACACCGGCATGGGTCGCATCACCAAACAGTTGCGCGACCAGGGTGTGGAATCGGCCACCGACCTCTACCTCAGCGAGGAAACCATGCGCTACCCCTTCCGCGTCATCGCTATGAAAATGATTATGGAGAACCCGCGCAAATACGGTTTCCAGCTTAGCGAAGACCAACTCTACTTCCCGCGCGAAGTGGAAGTAGTGGAGGTGGATTCCACCGTGACCTCGTGGCCGCAATGGGCGCTCGAGCACGGCATCAACTTC
>JBJEKG010000253.1:0-1683 GCA_051878535.1 Muribaculaceae bacterium | reverse complement strand
TTAGCTGAATATCAGCGAGAAAAAAATTTCCTGCAAAAAAGTGACGAAAACAGGACTTTTTTGCGAACCGTGCAACTTTTATTTCAAAAAAATTTCAAATCGGATGAAAAATATATAGTTTGTGCTGCAAAATTACGATGAATTTCGCTCTGTTATTCAGAATTTGGTCATCGCGACCAAATTTTGAGTGATTTTCTCACTGTAACATCAAAGTAGCCGACACTCGCAATAGGTGATTCTATGGCGAGTATCGGCAAATGTCTTAATACATAGGGTTAGCGATAGCGCTCGGTGCGGTTGTCGGCAATTGGGCCGGAGAAGTTGAGGCCGAAGGCGAAGTCGTAGATGTTGCCGTCGGCATCGCGGTAGCAACGGATGTCGCGCGGACGGTCTTCGCAATGCTCTTCAACGGCGCGCATGTCAGCGGGGAGTTGCAAGGGCAACAGAGCCGAAGGTTCGGCGGCACCGCTGATAAGGTCCATGTAGACTTGGGCTTGCACGTCGAAGCCCACCAAGATTGCGTCGGCCAATGGTTCGATTTCTGCCATGACGGTGGGGTTGGACATCATCAGCACCAACACCACCGGTTTGGTACCCATGGCCTTGCGGGTGTTGCGAAGCAAGTCGAGGTCGCAGGCATTGATAGTGTGGGCTTTCTTGCCGCGATAAGAGCGGTCAGTGAAGTCTTCGAAGGGGTCGCCGCCGGCGAGACTGTGTTCGCGTGCATGTTCGGCCACGTAGTCGGAGTATTGCAACGAGATTGGCACGTAGCCGTTGCCGCCTTGCTCCAAGTCGGCAGGGTCGTAGCCCATGAGGTAACTGTGGGGCGATTCGATGAACACCACGGCGAAGTCGGCCTCGGCGGGGGCATCGGTTTTGTCGTAGTATTTACTTAGTACATTGGCACTTACGGGATCGTAGACACGTTCGGGCAGAATTGTGCGCCAGTAGTTGGGGCCTTTGGGCGAACGGCGTTGCGGGATGTATACTTTTTGGCGATTGCGAAGCGGAAGCAGGCCGCCGTGGTTCTTGACCATTACCACGCTGCGCAGCTGCTGCTCGTAGCCTTTGGCCATGAAGTCGGGGTTGCCCACCAAGTGAGAGGTGTGTTCCACATCCACGTAGGGATTTTCGAACAGCCCGGTGCGGAAGATGTTGAGCAACAGACGGTAAGCCGACAGCTCGAAGCGTTGGCGCATCCACTGCTCGCCATGCTCGGCCACACCCATACGGTAGGCTTCAAGCACGGGTGCTTTCTCGTTGTTGCCGCCGAATTGGTCCACGCCGGCCATAAGGGCTTTGTAGTGGCGTTCGGCCACAGACATAGTTTCCACGCCCCAGGGCTTGCCGCTGTGGGTGCCGGGGTGTACCTCGTCGTGGGTGATGAGCCAGTCGGTGCATACTACGCCATCGTAGCCGGCCTCTTGCCGAAGCTGACGGGTGATGATGTCGCGGTTGAAGCTATTGCCCACATTTTCAGCGGTTTGGTTATACGAAATGGTGTAATACGGCATCACGGCCGAGGCCATTTTGGTGGGTCCATCGAGGCGAAACGCGCCTTCGGTAAAAGGTATTTTGTGTTGCTCATAGCATCCGCCGGGATAGACGGCAAACTTGCCGTTGCTATAGTGCGCATCGCGACCGCCTTCGCCGCTACCGCCGCCGGGCCAGTGTTTAGCCATG
>JBJEKG010000252.1:0-8173 GCA_051878535.1 Muribaculaceae bacterium | reverse complement strand
CGGTCGGTCTTCGCCCACGCCGCCGCCGTGCTCTCCACTTCCAGCTTCGAATCCTTCGGCGCCACCTTGCTGGAAGGCCAAGCCGCCGGAGCCACACCCGTGGCGCCGGTGCACGATGGCCGCGCCGACATCATCACCGACGGCGTCACCGGTTACGCCTTCGGCTCCAACCGCACGGCCGCCGATGCCCTGCGCCTGGCCATCGACAAGCCAATCTCGGCCGACACCTTGCTCGAAGCTGCCGCGCGCTACTCCTACCGCTCCGTGGCCTCCGCCTACAAGTCGCTTTTCTCCGAACTGCTCGCCAACTTCCAGCTCTGACCATGGCCGACAAACAGCGCATCCAATTCATCGACTTAGCCAAGGGCGTGTGCATCCTGCTGGTCATCCTCGGCCACTGCGGGGTCAACCTCCACCTCACCATGCTGCGCGATGTGCGTATGCCGCTGTACTTTATCCTCTCCGGCCTATTCTTCAAGGACTACGGCGGATGGCTCAACTTCGCCCTGCGCAAGACCAACAAAATTTTGGTGCCGTTTGTGTTCTTCTACTTGGTGAGCTACGCGCTGTTCTACGCTATCGGGCCGCTGTGGCCGCAGTACGTTGTGGCCGGCAAGTGCCACGGCATTGCCGACCTGTGGTATTCGCGGGCGTGCTTCAACGGGCCGTTGTGGTTTCTCGTTTGCCTGTTTTGGACCAATCTAATCTTCTGTGGAATAAGCCTTTACATCCGCCAAAAGTGGCTGCAGCCCATCGTGGTGATAGCGCTGGCGGCAGTGGGTCTGTACATCGGCGAGCGCCACATCCTGTTGCCGCTGATGATTGATGCCTCGTTGTCGGCCTTGCCCTACTTCTACCTCGGCTACCTGCTCAAGCGCACGCCCATCCTCTATCCCACGCGTTTTGACCGCTTCTGCATCCCGGTGGCCGCGGTGCTGTTGGTGGGCGGCTGGTGGTTGGCCGACGCCTTCGCCAATCCCTATATCGACCTGCATTACAACCGCGCCGTCGGCTCGCTTTGGGTGGCCGTCACCGTGGCCGTGATGGGCGTGGGCGGCATCCTTATGCTCTGCAAAGCCGTCGGCCACATCCCCTGGGTGAGCTACATTGGTCGCTACTCCATCATCGCCCTGTGCACACACCATATCGTGTACCGTCCGCTCATCATCCTCATCCCCAACACGTGGGTCGTAGCGGCGATAACTTTAGCCATTGTTACAGCGCTTATTCCGTTGTGTATCAAATATATACCGAGGTTCACGGCCCAAACTGACCTCTTTCCCCTCAAACTTTGCAAACACTCTTCGAATGGATAGATTTTTCGACATGGAATACTCGCCGGCGGCCGTGGCGCGCAATGCTGCGGTCAACTTCCGCATGGTGGCCTACATGCTCGGGCTGCTGATTGCCGTGGAGGCGCTGCTGCTCACTGCCTCCACCGTGGTGGCCATGGCTTACGGCGATGGCGACTTCATTCCCTTCCTCATCTCCACCGGCATCTGCGCCGCCATCGCCGGCGTGCTACTGTTTGTAGGCCGCAATGCCACCAAGCCGCGCCGGCGCGAAACGTGCATCGTGGTCGCCTCCGCCTGGCTAATGTTCTCACTGATAGGCATGTTGCCCTACCTCATCGGCGGCTACATACCCCGCGTGGCCGACGCTTTCTTCGAAACCATGTCGGGATTCACCACCACCGGCGCCACCATCCTCGACAACATCGAGCAGATGCCCCACGGCGTGCTCTTTTGGCGCTCGCTCACCCAGTGGATTGGCGGCCTCGGCATCGCCTTCTTCACCATTGCCCTGATGCCCGGTTTCGGCATCGGCGGCAAGCTTTTGTTCCTCTCCGAGGCCACCGGCGTGACCCACGCCAACATCCACCCCAAGGCCGGCACAATGTCGCGCTACCTGTGGAGCGTGTATATCTGCCTCACGCTCGGCACCGCCCTGCTGCTGTGGATTGAAGGTATGACGTTGTTCGATGCCGTGTGCCACTCGCTCACGGCCACAGCCACCGGCGGCTTCTCCACTCGCCAAGCATCCATCGCCTACTGGCATTCGCCCGCGATTGAGTACACCCTCATCGCCGCTATGCTCATCTCCTCCATTAGCTTCTCCCTCTACTTTTTCGCCTTCAAATACCGCTTCAAGCACCTGCTGCGCGACCAAGAAACGCGCTTCTTCCTCGGTAGTGTGCTCGTGGTTACCTTCATCATCGCCGCCTCGCTGGTCATCTTCAACGACTACGGCGTGGAACGCGCCTTCCGCTCGGCGCTGTTCCAAGTCACCTCGTGCCACACCACCACCGGCTTCGCCACCGACGACTACCTCACTTTCCCGCCATTTACCTGGGTACTAATCATTTACACCATGTTTGCCGGCGGCTGCACCGGTTCCACCGCCGGCGGCATCAAGATGATGCGCATCATGATTATGTGGCGCGGATTTAAGAATCAGTTCCAACAAATCATCCGCCCGCGGTCGGTGCAGTCAATCAAAATCAACGGCCACATCTTCGATAACCAGCTGATTTCCACCGTGTTCGTATTCTTCTTCAGCTTCATAATGTTCGTGCTGGTGGGTTGGATAGCCATCATGGCTTGCGGCCTGCCCTGCATGGAAGCGCTCTCCACCACCATCTCCGCCCTCGGCAACGTGGGCCCCGCCCTCGGACAGTATGGGCCCGAATTTTCGTGGGCGGCCATGCCCGAGGTGGCCAAAACCATCCTCGCCATGCTCATGCTCATTGGCCGCTTGGAAATCTTCGGCTTCATCATCGCCCTACACCCCGCCACCTACCGCTCCTCATGGTCATAACTAATATCTAATAACTAACAACTAATATCTTATGAAACAACTAATTAGCCTCGTTCTGCTTCTCTGCACCGCCCTTGGCATCTCGGCCCAAACCACCATCGACGCCGACGACGCCCGCATTCTCTACAGCGGTCGCATCAACTTCTCCAACCCCAAAAGTCCGCTGTTCGTGTATCCCGCCACACAAATCGCTGTGGACTTCCGCGGCACCGGCATCGCTATGAAAGCCAAGCCCGGTTGCGGTTATTTCATGGTCACCATCGACAATCAAGAGGCCTACAAAGTCAGCTTCATGGGCGAAGATTCCGTGGTGACTCTCGCCACCGGCCTGCCCGCCGGCAATCACTCGCTCAAAGTGATGCTCGCCACCGAAGGCTTCGAACTCCGACCCGAATTTCGCGGCTTCGTCCTCGAAGGTGATACCGAGCTGTTAGCCAAGCCGTTAGCACCTGCTCGACGCATCGAATTCATCGGAAACTCCATCACCTGCGGCTACGGCAGCGAGGCCGAAAACCAGCACATCCACTACTCGCTCGACAACTCCAACCACTACTATTCCTACGCCGCCATGCTCGCTCGCGACCTCTATGCCGAAGAGATGTGCGTGGCTCGCTCCGGCATCGGCCTCTACCGCAACTACAAGGGCAAATTCCCCGGCGAAACCATGGAAAATTGGTACGACTACACCTGCATCTACGACTCCGCCCAAGTGTGGCAGCCCGAGCGCTTCCGTCCCGACGTAATCTGCGTCAACCTCGGCACTAACGACCTCTCAACTGCCGGCTACGACATCGACACCTACGCCGATTCATACCGCAAATTCATCCGCCATTTGAATGCTCAACAGCCACAGGCACAGATAGTTATCCTCACCAGTCAAATGCTCTTCGGCACCGCTCGCCAAGTGCAAATCGACACCCTGAGCGCCATCTACCAAGAGCTGCGAGCCGAAGGCCTGCCCGTCCACTTCCAAATCCTCCGCACCCAGGACCCCGCCAAAGGCTACGGTGCCGACTGGCATCCCTCCAAAGCCCAAAACCGCCAAACCGCCGACGAGCTCCTCCCCTTGCTCCAACAGCTCCTCTACCCCACCAACTAACCCCGGCGCCCCACCTCCGCCCGCTCGCCTGCTCCGAAAAATCTGCAAAATCTGCGTGAGCCTCGGCCTCCGGCCGCGGTGCGGAAGCGCCTTCTCCGCTTTTTTGTAACGGCTCTGAGCTTTAGCGAAGCGTAATCACAAACCGCGGCGCGGTTGCCATTTCTCGCGGAGCCTTTTTGCACCCGCTTCGAGCTCTTGCTCGCCCTGCGCTTGGGTTGGTTACAGCAGCTCGAGCAGCTCGGCGGGGTCGGTGATGATGTGGTCGGCGTAGGCGGAGGTGAGCTCGCGCTCGGGGCGGAAGCCCCAGGTGACGCCTACGGCGGTGACACCGGCGCGGCGCGCCGTCTCCATGTCCACGCCCGAATCGCCCACGTAAATTACCTCGGCCTTCGGGGTGGGGTGCTCGCCGAGGATGCGGAACACAATCGAGGGGTCGGGCTTGGTGGGGATGCCTTCCACGTTGCCGCACACGGCCACAAACTGCCGGTCGGCGAAGAAATTGCTAATCAGGCGCTTAACTGCGCTCTCATACTTGTTTGAGGCCACGGCCAATGCCACCTCGCGCTGTTCCAACTCTGCCAACAGTTCCACGATGCCGGGGTAGGGGGTGGTCAAATCGTGCAGGTGCTCGTCGTAGTACTCGCGGAAGTCGCCCAACAGGCGGTCGACCGTGGCCTCCGACTGCTCGCCGGCCGGCATGGCGCGTTCGATGAGCCGCCGCACACCGTTGCCAACCATTTGGCGGTACGATGGGATGGAGTGTGTCGGATAGTGGTTGACCTCCAGCGCGTGGTTCACGGCGGTGGCGAGGTCGTCGATGGTGTTGAGCAATGTGCCGTCGAGGTCGAAGATGGCTAATCGTTTCATAACAATCTGATTTAGAAGGGGTAACCTACTGAAAAATGGAAGTTGGCATCGCGCTTCCAGTTGGGATGGAAGATGGGCCACGGCTCGTTGCCTTTGGCCGGGTCGTGCGCCTTCAAACCGAGGTCGAGACGCAACAAAAAGTATGTGAAGTCCATACGCAAACCGATGCCGTAGGACGCTGCGATTTCCTTGTAGAAATTCTTGAAGCTGAACTTGCCGTCGGGCTGGTTGGGGTAGTTCTTGATGGTCCACACGTTGCCGGCATCGATGAACAGTGCGCCTTCGAACACCCAGAAGAGCTTGGCGCGGTACTCCATCGAGGCGATGAAGGAGATGTCGCCGCACTGGTTGATGAAGTCGCTCACGTCCACGCGCGAATCGTAAGCGCCCGGGCCGAGGGTGCGCACGCCCCAGCCGCGCACGCCGTTGGCACCGCCGGCGTAGAAGCGTTTTTCAAACGGCACCATCGACGAGTTGCCGTAGGGGAAGGCGAAGCCGGCTCCCACGCGCCACGCTAACTGGTTGCGGGAGTTGAAGTTGCGTGCGTAAGTGTAGTCGAACTCGCCCTTGACGTACTGCGAGAATTGGATGCCGAACACCTTGTAAGCGCCGTCGGCTTCAGGCGAGCCGAACAGTTTGGAGAAGCCGTAGAGCAGGTTGCCGGCGGTCTCGATTGAGGCGCGCACAGTGGTAATCGACGGCTGCATGGCAAAGGCGTTCACCTCCACCGTGGGGATGCGGCGGTTGGTGTGGGAGTATGTGTAACCCATACGCATAATGAAGTGGTCTTCGTAGGAATACCGCAGCAGCGGGTTGTCGGGCGCAATTTCCTCGATGAAGTTGAATGTAGAGCGCGGCAGGCGCACGTAGTTGATGTCGATAAAGTCGTAAGTGTGGCGGCGCATGATGTCGCGGCGGCGCTGGTTCCACTTGTAGCGCCAGGCGAAACCGGCAATCACGCGGGTATACTCCGGCCGCTCTTGGTAGTTGAACGACACGGCAAACTCAGTGCTGCCCTGCATTCGCCGGCGCCAGCCGCGCGAGGTGAATGGTACCACAAATTTGGGGAAGGTGATGGAGGTTTCGCCGGCGTATTCCGAGTAGTTCTTGTTGATAAGGCCGTCGAGGTTGCCCGACAGGCTCTCGTAGGCGGTGCGAAACTTCACCTGAAATAGCTCCGAACGATGCCACAGGTTGCGGTTCTGGTATGTGGCACCCAAGCCGAAGCCCAAGTCGCCTTCGGAGTTGGTGCCCTCGGCTTCCAAAATGATAGTATGATGCTTGTTGCGCGAGATGTGAATCACCGCATCCAATAGCATAGTGTCAGCCGGGACGGCGTTCTCCTCCGGGATGACGTCGATATTGATAAACTTGAGGATGGGCAGCGAGGCCAAGGCCGAGTAAGTGCGGTCCAAGGCCGAGGCATTGTAGCGGTCGCCCGGCATGATGAAGCACTTCTCGAATAGCGCCGTGGGCTTGATGTAGCGGCTCGAGCCGTACACCACTGCCAACGTGCGGTAGTAAGCCGTGTCCATCGGCGCTTCGCTCTCGGTGGCATCGAAGGTGACCGAGCGGAACACGTACACCGGCATCCGCTCGGCGCGGCCGGCCGAATCCACCGGCGTGGAGATGTTGAGCGTCAAGCCCACATCCTTGCTGCCGCGCACCGTGTCGGCCGTGAAGGAGATATTCTCGCGCGAGAAGGAGTAGTAACCACTGCTACGCATGCGCTGGGTGATGGCCGTGCGCACCCCGTCGAGGCGATTGCGGTCGAACAGGTCGCCCGGCTCCACCTCCACTAACGTGCTGTCAGCCATTACGATAGCCTCCACTGCGCTGTCCGGAATGTTGTAAGCAATCGAGCCTACGCGGTGCGGCTCGCCCGTGGTTACATGATAAGTGACATCCGCGCGGCGGCGCTTGGGATTCATCACCGTGTCGACCGTCACCACGGCATCCGTGTAGCCACGGTTCACCAACGCCTGCCGGAGCTGATTGCGCGAAGCCTCCGTGAGGTCGCGGTCGTAAATCACCGGCGGCTGACCGATGCGCCGCAGCCAGCGATTGTACCAGTGTGTGGAATCGCGTCCCGAAAGCGAGTACGTGGCCAACTGTAACTTAGCGAATCCCAGCACCTTATGGTTGGGCGTCTGGCGCAGAAAGTTGTACAACTCCTCCGTCTTCACCTCGCGGTCGCCATTGACCACGATGTGCACATGGTCCAACAGATACTCACCTTGCGGCACGTGCTTCACCGAGCTGCACCCCGCCACAAAGCAGGCCACAGCCACCACCGCCGCCCACAAAAGCGGCCCAAAAAATCCAGTCACACGTTTCACGGCTGCAAAGTTACGAAATTCCGCTCACCTCACCAAATAAATCCACCGTCAACCACACGGCTCTTTCATTTAAGGTGCAGCGGTGGGTTAAACGAAGAAACGAAGAGACGAAATAACGAATTTTAAATATTTTTTCGTAGATTTGTTAATTCGGTTTATTCGTTTAGTTCACGTTTTCCCGATGTTTAAATGAAAGAGCCGTGCCGTCAACAGTTTACCGAACTATCGAAAAGCGAAATAATGCGTTGCTCCACAGTGGCATTATCCTATTGAAGTTGTTCGACTCATAAAGAAATGCTTCCAAGTTCCGTTTTAACTTTTTCAATTTCAGCGATTAATTGTTGCTCCGAAGGAAGATATAGTTGGTATTTTGTTGCTAAAATAGTTTTGTTGTTTTCAGGTAGAGACATCTTAACCAATGTGTCATTTTTCTCAGCGCAGAGAAGGATACCGATTGTTGGGTTTTCATCAGGAATCCTTTCACATCGGTCGTAATAATTTACATACATCTGAAGTTGTCCTAAATCTTGATGAGATACCTTGCCGGTTTTCAGCTCAATAACTACAAAGCAGCGCATAAGTCTATTATAAAATACCAAATCGGCAAAAAATTCGTCATCTTAAAGTAATATACGTTTTTGGCGGGCAACGAATGTAAAGCCATTGCCAAGTTCTAACAAAAAATCTTGGAGATGACTGATTAGTGCATTTTCGAGGTCTGTCTCGTAATAGTGTGCGCGACGTTCCAATCCGAGGAAGTCCAAAATCATAGGATCTTTTACTATTTCTTGAGGCTTTTGTGGAATGCGTTCGCGTCGAGCTACTGATAGCACAGACTCTTTATCATTGCTTAGAAGTAATCTCTCGTAGAGATGTGAATGGATTTGTCTTTCCATCTCGCGAGCTGTCCAATTATTATTGGCAGCCTCGTTCTCGTAATACTCTCGTTTGTCTTTATCACTAATTTGTATGAGCGCCCGATACTGTGTCCAATTGAATTGTGAACGCAGTGCGTTCACTTTTGGATATTCAAGATAAAACTGACGGCTAA
>JBJEKG010000251.1:0-8178 GCA_051878535.1 Muribaculaceae bacterium | reverse complement strand
GGCACGAGCCAACTCGGCCATGATGCCAAGGATGCCGCCGGCGCGGTTCACATCTTCGATATGGTAACGCGAATTGGGCGCTACTTTGCACAGCACCGGGGTGCGGCGCGACAGCGCGTCGATGTCGTCGATGGTGAAGTCCACGCCAGCCTCCTGCGCCACGGCTAACAGGTGCAACACCGTGTTGGTGCTGCCGCCCATGGCGATGTCCAAGGTCATAGCGTTGAGGAATGCCGCACGCGTGGCAATCGACCGCGGCAACACGGATTCGTCGCCGTGGAAATAATATGCCTCGGCATTGCGCACAATCAGTTCGGCCGCGCTGTCGAACAGCTCGGCACGCCGCGCCGACGTGGCCACCACGGTGCCGTTGCCCGGCAGCGACAAGCCGAGGGCTTCGGTGAGCGAATTCATGGAGTTGGCGGTAAACATGCCCGAGCAACAGCCACAGGTGGGGCAACCGCGATGTTCCAAGCGGTCAACGAGGTCGTCGGCCACCGTCTTGTCGGCGCTCTCCACCATGATGTCGACCAAGTCGACGGCACGGCCATCCACCTGTCCAGCCTCCATCGGACCGCCCGACACGAACACAGTGGGCACATTCAGCCGCATCGCAGCCATCAGCATGCCCGGGGTGACCTTGTCGCAATTGGAGATGCACACCAACGCATCCACACAGTGCGCCCGCGCCATGTACTCCACCGAATCGGCGATGATTTCGCGCGAGGGCAAGGAGTAGAGCATGCCCTCGTGCCCCATGGCGATGCCGTCGTCCACGGCGATGGTGTTGAACTCGGCCGCGAAGCAACCGAGCCGGCGGATGGCGTTGACCACCCGCTGGCCGATGGCGTGCAGATGCACATGCCCCGGCACAAACTGCGTGAACGAGTTCACCACACCAATCACCGGACGGCCCATCTGCTCATCAGTCATGCCGTTGGCACGCCACAATGCGCGTGCACCCGCCATCCGACGGCCGCGCATCGATTTATCACTATTCAAAGGAATTTTCATAATAAACTGTACCTTCTCATTTGGAAAAGCGATGCAAAATTAGCACAAAATCCTGCAATTTGCAAACAATTGCACAAAAATCTGCAATCAGCGCAATAATTCCCCCAATTTTCCCATCCGGGCGCTACCGCGCCGCGCGGCTTCCGCCTCAACACCGAACCGCCACGCGGCTACAGGCGGCAATGCGCCGGCGGTAGGACCGGCGAAGCCTTTTTGCATTTGCTTCGAGCTCTTGCTCGTCGGCAGCGTTTGGCTTAGGAGAGGAAGGGGGTGATGTCGTAGGTCATCCAGTTGGTGGGGCGCTTGGAGTTGAGGCGCTTGCGCACGTCGGCGAAGAAGGTGCGGGCGGCGTAGACTTCGATGGCGGGGAGGAGCTCGGTGGTGGCGATGTGGCTTTGGATGATGTCGAGGCACTCGCCGGCGTGCTCGGGGGCGTTGCGCAGGTAGAGCATCAGCAGGATGATGTTGGAGCGCAGGAAGCATCGCGGTTGCAACAGGTACTCGGAGTATTTCGGCGACTGAAACAGGCTGAGAGCTGTATCCAAGTCGTTGAAATTGAAGGCTAAACGCAGCTTAACGAAGGCGTTGTCGATCTCGGCACCGTGGCGCTTGAAGCAACCGTTGATGGCTTTGACCACGTTGATATCGCCGCGATCCATGGCAGCTAACAGTATCGAGCCCCAGATTTCGTGATTATCGGGGCCGACGGCATCGTAGTAGCCGTTGATTACGGTTTCGACATCGGGGTAACCGCAGCCGAGGCAGAGGGCCACGGAGTTGAAGTCGTCGAAGCAGTAGGGGATTATCTTCGCGATAATCGGGAACAGGCGCTCGTGCGTGAAGTGGTCGACGCCGTAGGCGATGACGCGGCGGTCGAAGTCGGGGTTGCTCGGGTCGATGCTGATGATTTGCTCGATTACATCGATGACCTTGTCGGGATCGGTGCGCTCCACCACTTCGATTTTCTTTTCGAGGGCGGGCAGGTCCTTGGGGTTGATGGCGAGGGCGTACTCGATGGCGGTGGCGGCATCGTCGTTGCGGTTGGCGGCCAAGTATGCGGCGGTGAGCATGGTCCAGTATTCGGAGGAGTACGGCTCGGCCTCGGTGAGGGCTTCGAGCGCGCGCAGACCCATGTCGACGTCGGCCTCGGTGCAGATGGAACCGACTTCGTAGTAGAACACCGGCTTGTACTCCACTTTGGCGAGAATGGCGTCGTAGTTGTCCTTGAGCCATTGGTGCAGACCGAGCTCTTCGACTGTGTGGACGAATTGGATGACCAGCTCGTCGGAATCGAGCTGATGGCGGTTGAGAAAGTCGGTGATGACGGTCACCATGTCGGTCTTGACTTGCTCATCGCCGCTGACCGATGCGAACGCGCGCAAGCGCAACAGCTCCATGATGGGTGTTTCCACCTCATTATGAAGGCCCATGAAGGTTTCGAAGGCGTCGCTCTCGAAGCCCAACAGGAAGATGGCGCGACGCTCGGTGAGCGCCACGCTGTCGGGGTAGAGGCGAGCGCCGAGCATCAGCGCTTCGAGCTGGATGTAGTCGTTGCTCATATCGCCGGCGGTGTCGAACACCTCCAAGAGCTCCTCCTCCGAGTAGTAGCGCTCGGAGAAGGGCTTGGAGAGGTCGTTGGTGAACCGCTCCATCAGTTCGGCGCGTTCTTTATCTTCGTTATAGTTCATTTATTTCTTTTGGAGTTTTTCCCAGGTGTCGCGCAGGCCGATTGTGCGGTTGAACACCAAGTGGTCGGCGGTGGAATCGTAGTCGGGGGTGAAGTAGCCGATACGTTGGAACTGAAATTTGGTGCCTTGGGCGGCATTTTGAGCCACGAAGGGTTCCACTTTCACGGTCTTAACGACCAGGGATTCGGGGTTGAGGAGTTCGCGGAAGTCGCGGTCGACTTCGGCCGAAGGATTCTCCACGGCGAAGAGGCGGTCGTAGATGCGAGCTTCGGCATCAACGGCGTGGGCGGCCGAAACCCAGTGGAGGGTACCTTTCACCTTGCGGTTGGCGCCGGGCATACCTGAGAGGGTTTCGGGGTCGTAGGTGCAGCGGATTTCCACGATGTTGCCTTCGGCATCTTTCACCACGTCCTCGCACTTGATGATGTAAGCACCTTTGAGGCGCACTTCAGCACCCGGGGCAAGGCGGAAGAATTTCTTGGGCGGATTTTCCATGAAGTCGTCGCGCTCGATGTAGATTTCACGCGAGAAGGGCATTTCGTGCACGCCGCTACCCTCTTGCTCGGGGTTATTCTCCATGGTGACGGTTTCAACCTTGTCGGCGGGATAGTTGGTAAGCACGAGCTTCACGGGGTTGATTACACCCATCACGCGGGTGGCGATGCGGTTGAGGTCGTCGCGCACGGCGTGTTCCAACAGGGAGATATCGTTGAGAGCTTCGTACTTGGTGTAGCCGATGGTGTCGATGAAGTTGCGGATGGATTGCGGGGTGAAGCCGCGACGGCGCAGGCCGCTGATGGTGGGCATGCGGGGGTCATCCCAACCGGCCACGAGGCCTTCCTTCACCAAGGTGAGCAGTTTGCGCTTGCTCATCACGGTGTAGGTAAGGTTGAGGCGATTGAACTCGATTTGGCGGGGGCAGTATGATTCGTCGGCAAGCTCGTGGACGAAGTACTCGTACAACGGACGGTGAGGCACGAATTCGAGGGTGCAAATGGAGTGGGTCACGCCTTCGAAGTAGTCGCTCTGGCCGTGGGCGAAGTCGTACATGGGGTATACTTTCCAGGTAGTGCCGGTGCGGTGGTGCGGGTGCTTGATTATGCGATACATAATCGGGTCGCGGAAGTGCATATTCGACGAAGCCATATCGATTTTGGCGCGCAACACGCGAGCGCCTTCCTCAAATTCGCCGGCATTCATGCGCAGGAACAGGTCGAGGTTCTCCTCGGGGGTGCGGTTGCGGAAGGGGCTTTCGATGCCCGGTTCTGTGGGCGAGCCCTTTTGAGCGGCGATTTGTTCGGAAGTTTGGTCGTCAACGTAGGCTTTGCCTTCCTTAATCAGTCGGCAAGCGAGGTCGAACAACTGGGGGAAATAGTCGGAAGCGTAGTATTCGCGATTACCCCAGTCGAAGCCCAGCCAGTGGATGTCTTCGCGGATGGAATCGACATATTCCACGTCTTCTTTCACGGGGTTGGTATCGTCGAAACGGAGGTTGCACGTGCCGCCGAACTTTTCAGCGACGCCGAAGTCCATGCAGATGGCTTTGGCATGGCCGATGTGGAGATAGCCGTTGGGTTCGGGCGGGAAACGAGTGTTGAGGCGGCCGCCGTTTTTGCCGGCTTGAAGGTCGGCATATACTTCTTGTTCTACAAAGTTGAGGCCACGAGGCTCGTTGGATTCTTGTTCTTTGTTGATTTCAGTCATAATGTATGCACGTTTAAAGTGCAAAGTTACGAAAATCTTTTGAAATGCACAGCGGTAGAGCAAAAAAAGTGCATAAAAAAAGCGCGGCCGGAATGGTCGCGCTTTTCTTAGTTATCTAATATGAAGGTAGTATATTATTGGAGAGAAGTCGTAGCGCGACCTTGGCAAGAAAGAGGGCGCTTCCTCGTCAGTAAAAGCCCGTTCGTCATTGTCAAAGATTCCTTCAAGGAAAAAACCATTTGAATTACCGGCCCAGCCCCAATTAAAATGCAAATAATTATTTGCTTCAACTTGCGTTGTGTTTTTTAACTCATATTCATCCGTTTCCTGATTAAGTGTATATTCATACACTTCATAACCATACCGTAATGTTCCGTCTGCAACCCAGAAATGGCCCTCATCATTGGAGGTTCTTCCATAAACCAACGCTATACCGCCCTGTTTCAATCGGTCATATAAACCATTGCGATTATAAGCTTGGTAAGTTGGCCTATTCGGTAAGAAGCTTTTTAAAGTTCCAAATACATTTGACACGGTTGTAGATGTAGTAGGCTTATTCAAATATTGACTATTTGAAATTTGCCCAATCTCTCGAAGAAGACGACCTATAGTTGTATGTGAATTGATAGAAGCCCCACAATTAAGAATGTGTGACGCTCTTTGTTGCGCTGTCGGTTCAATATAATTTGTTGATTGAACGTGTTCAATAAGTTCATCCCAATTAATCAATATAGAGTCAACATCTTTGTCATCAAATGTCAAATCAATTGAAGTCGGGGTTTTGAAATACGACAAGAACTGAGCTATTGCAACAGGACCGCAGCCAGCCAACTTATTTGGAGCATAAGAGTTTTCAGGCCAGCGTTGTCCCCATTTTACAGATACACGAGGTCCGGATTTGAAAACATCCCATATCGTATCACTTCTATAAATTGGTTTAATCGTAGGATTATTTGATACTTCGAATGCTTTAGTTTCAACATAAGACTGAGCGCAATCCAATGCATATATAAATGAGGAATTTGAAGAAGTTTCCTCACTGTCAAAACGCCCATTCTCAACAAACGCTAATACAGGTTCTACACAATTAGGAGCTGAGATAATCGCAAAACCATCATCATCTCCATAATTAACAATATACAGTAATGTATCCAAACCATCAGTTCTACCGCGATATGACGAAATTATAGTAACATCGTATGCAGAATTAGATTCGCTCCTACTTTGCATTGAATTAGGATTAACTAGTTTGGCGATGGTAATGGCTTGCTCTACTGTTCTAATTTCGATCTCGTTTCGCTTTGGAAGGTACGAATTAAGATCTTCGTCATTGAGATTTTGGCAACCATAAAGAGAGAACAGTACGATCGCAATGACAAAGCGAATAATGTAAAATGCCGACTTCATAAAGCTGATCATGTAAATTTAACAAATATAAAATATAATAAAACAGGGTATAACATAAAGCTACACCCTGTTTTATTATCTAATTAGAAGCGAATGCGAGGAGTTGCTGAGATGGTTTGCATCGGGCGGTTGGCAATCTTGCGGATGACGTTGGTGCGGAAGTCCTTGCGCCAATTTCTCAGGTCAACGTTTTGAACCTTGTGGTTGGCTGTACGGAACTTAGCAGGACGATAGGTTGCATCGGTATCGAGGAATTCGAAATAGATACCGGATTGGAAGGCAAAGTCGTCGCTGGTTTCGTCAGCGGGGATGTAGCCCCAAGAGTTAACGTCGTCGAGGGGACCGTAAGATACCCAGGGGAAGGTGTAGAATACGGGACCTTCGAAACCTTCAGCTACGCCTGCTTCGATGAGCTGTTCGTCGGTCATATCGTTGAAGTACTTCAACAGACCGGCATAGTTAGCTACGTAGAAGTCGAGGAGTTTGGTAACACCTTGGCTGGAAGCCTTGTAGGTGAAGCCGGAGTATTGCGGTTCGAGTTTCACGCAGTTGAGGTTGGTGGCATCGAGCAGAATGTCGGTGGGAGTGCTGTTTTGGTTAAGGCTCAAGTAGGTGAAGTGGCAGTCCTCGGTGGTCCAGAGGTCTTTCATGCGATAGAGACCGGGATTAAGGTTGGATTCTTCAACGATGAAGGGCCATGCAATCTCATTGTAAGGGATGATGTTGCCATCTTTGTCTTGGAAGTTGAACATAGAGGTAATCCAGCCGTCGATAATGACACCTTGGCCACGTTCTGTCCATTCACTTTCGTCACCGCCACCGCTACCGGCGTAAACGAAGCGGGTGGTAACGTAGTTTTTGGGTTCGCCGTTGGCGAAGGTTACGATAGCAGCATTGTAGGTAGCGGGTTCGTAGAGGGGCACGCGGATATTCATAGCGCCGGTGCCTTCAACTACGTCGTATTCAGCGGAGCCGTCAACCACACCGTTTACCAAATCAGTAGCGGATGCAGCATTGGCATCGTAGATAGCGATACGAGTTTCGGTTACGTCAGCGCCGATGGTAGCTGCGAAGGTAGCAAATACATCGTTGGAAGCGGTGGTAAGGATACCTTCGTAGTTGAGGGCTACGGAGAAGTCTTTGTAGCCATGTACTTGGAAAGTTTCGTAGTCGTAAGCCAGTACGCCGGCCGATACTTGATAGATAACCAAGAGTTGGAAGAGACCGGTTTCGCTATCGAAGAACGATGCTTGCTGGTCAGCTTTACCAATGTTTTCCAAATAGGTGTTGTAGTCAATGATGGAAACATCACCATAGTCACCGTAGGTATCGTTGATGTTTTGTTGGGGCACACGGCATTCGCCGGTAGCGAGGTTAAGGTCAATGAACAGCTCCATATCATTGCCCCAGTGGGAGATGCGCACTTGAGCTTTGTCGGGGTTGTCGCGGTCGGTACGAATGTCAACGGGGAGATCGGCATCAACGCCCTCGAACCAAATGGTGTAGGTGTAGTCGCCGGTACCGTCTTGGAGTTTTTCCCAAGGAGTCCAGTCGATAGGAATTGATACGGTGAAGGTCACGGTGGAGAGGCCGTAGGCGCAGACGTCGGCATCTTCATCGAAGGTCAGGGTGATTTCTTCAGCGTTATCGGTGCCGAGCAGAGCGGCATCGTAAGTGATAACGATGGAGGTGGTGTTGGAACCGTTTTCGAAGGTCACGGTGGAGGGCACGGTGAAGATTTCATCGTTGTACTCGGCGGTGATGTTGTAGGTGTTGGAGGCAGAAGAGCCTTGGCGGCTAACGGTCACCTCGAATTGAGTGCCGTCCTTTTCCAGAGCGATAGCGTTGCCGGGGATGGTGGCAAAGTAGACACCTTGCGACTGCGCACCGGGCACGTAATCATTGTCGTCGTCGCAGGCGGTGAACGAGAAGCCTACGAGAGCAATGGCTGCCAATATTGATGATTTAAATAATTTCATAGTTATTCGATATTGAAATATTGAATGTCGAAGGCTTAGTTATTAGGCACCGGAGTGGGGCGCGAAGAGGACGGGTTGTTGTCGGCGTCGCTAATCTGCTTGTTGGCGGTGATTTCACCGTTAGGAATGCAGTAGATGAATTGGGGCGAGCCGGCGGGCATATCGAACCGGAATGCGTTAGGAGCCATAGCGTTGAGGCGGTTAACGCCTTTGTTCAGACGCATGTAGTCAAACCACATAAGGCCTTCACCCCAGAGTTCTACGCGCTTTTGTTGGAAGACTTCTTCTTGGATGCCTTCAGCATCGGAAGCAGCGCAGGTGTAAGCGGGGTTACGATAGGTCTTCACGAAGTTTTCGAGCACTTGCTTGGCGCGACCTTCCTGTCC
>JBJEKG010000250.1:0-8216 GCA_051878535.1 Muribaculaceae bacterium | reverse complement strand
GGCGGTCAGAATGTGAACAAGGTGGAATCGGGCGTGCGCCTGCGCTACCAGTTCACCGACCCATACACCGGCGAAAAAGAAGAAATCCTCATCGAAAACACCGAAACGCGCGACCAACCCAAGAACAAAGAGAACGCCCTGCGCCAACTCCGTTCGATTCTCTACGACAAGGAGTTGCAGCACCGTATGGCCGAGCAAGCCAAGGTCGAAGCCGGCAAGATGAAAATCGAATGGGGCTCGCAAATCCGCTCATACGTGTTCGACGACCGCCGCGTCAAAGACCACCGCACCGGATTCCAAACCTCCGACGTGGGCGGCGTGATGGACGGCGACATCGACGGCTTCATCAAAGCCTATCTGATGGAATTCGCCGGCAAAATCAACGAAGAGTCATAACCTTAAATATCTAACCTCATGATCAAACGATTCTTCTCATCCCTGCTCGGGCTGCTCACCGCCTTCGCCGGCTGGAGCCAAAGCCCGCAGCTGCCCGACGACCCGCGCCAGCTCACCATCTACCAAGTGATGGTGGCCTCGTTTATCCACGGCGAAGGCGGTGCCGAAGGTTACACCCGCATGTGGGGCCCCGACGGCCACACCAAAAACGGCAACCTCCGCGGCATCATCCAGTCGCTCGACCACATCCAATCGCTCGGCTGCAACGCCATTTGGATGACGCCCATCTTCGACTGCTCCCAAAGCCAATGCGAAGAGAAGCTCAAGTCGACCGGCTACTTCACCAACAACTACTTCGCCATCGACCCGCACTTCGGCACCGAAGCCGACCTGCGTGAGCTCATCGACCAAGCCCACCGCCGCGGCATCGCCGTCATTTTCGACGGCGTATTCGGCCACCACGGAGGCATAACCGAGCCATCGCCCGCCGGCCTGATGCCCGAGAGCGAAGGCGCCCACAGCGACCGCCACAACGGCGGCGGCGCCAACATAGCCTTCCCCGCCTCGCTGCCCTACATCACCGAAGTGGCCACATACTGGATCGACCAATTCGGTATCGACGGCTGGCGCCTCGACGTAGCTCCCCAGCTGCTCCAAGGCGGCCACAACTACTGGATTGAGGTGCGACGCGCCGTTGAACGCCTCTGCGCCGAACGCCGCCAACGCGGCGAAACCGTCGGCATCCTCGGCTACATGGTCGGCGAAGACTGGGGCGACGCCACCGTCATCAACAACGGTGTCTACTCCCAAGGCGGCCTCATCTCCGCCTTCGACTTCGAAGGCAAAGAGCGCATCTCCGGCCCGATGCAAGCCACCGACGGCGAAGGCCTCACCGACCTGTTCGCCGACATCGTCACCACCCTCTCCGAGCCCACCGTCCGCGGTTACCTCTCCGACGAGGTGATGCCCAACCTCTTCCTGTCGAACCACGACGGCTACCGCCTCGCCGACCACTTCTCCGACTCCGACCCGTATCTCTACGACAAGCTTATGCTGCGCTATGCCATCTTGGCCATGTACTCCGGCCCCATCACCCTCTACTACGGTGACGAGTTCGGCGACCTCAGCCGCAACAGCGTAGGCGCACAGAAAGACAACATCGCCCGCACCTCCGGCCACATCCACGCTCGCGACGCGCAAGAGCAACGCCTATGCGACTACGTGAGCCACGTGATGCACCTGCGCGCCAACCACACCGCCATGTGGCGCGGCATCACCTCCTCGCAAGTGCTCACCACCGACCGCGGCCAAGTGCTGGTGGTCACCAAAACCGACCCATTCTCTTACGACGTGGTCGACATGGTCGTCGCCGACCACTACGATAACGTGGTGCTTCCCGGCACCGAACAGCCCGTGTTCGTCACCCCCTACCGGGCCCTCATCATCCCTCGTAACTAATTGATACTCAATCTGCCCGACCTCCTTTGGTCGGGCACTTTTTTCCAATAGGTCATGACACGAATCGCACATACTCCGCTCCGCACTTGGGCCGCCCTGTTAGGCCTCACCTTCTCCGCTTTTATCTTCAACACCTCGGAATTCATCCCCGTGGCCCTGTTGAGCGACATCGGCGCCGACTTCCACCGCTCGGAAGCCGCCACCGGCATGCTCATCTCCGTGTACGCCTGGGCCGTGATGCTGCTGTCGCTACCGCTGATGGTAGCCACCACCCGCTTCAACATGCGCCGCCTGCTGATGGCGCTCATCGCCCTGTTCGCCATTTGTCAAGGCCTCTCGGCCATCGCCACCGACTTCCACTGGCTCATGGCCGCACGTATCGGTGTGGCCTGCACCCACGCCATCTTCTGGTCAATCATCTCGCCCATCGCCATCCGCTTGGTCGACGAACCCCACCGCCCCATGGCGCTCAGCATGGTCGTCACCGGTTCATCCATCGCCATGGTGCTCGGTTTGCCATTGGGCCGCGTCATCGGCCTGTGGGCAGGCTGGCGCTGGGCATTCGGCGGCATCGGTGTCTTCGCCGCCCTAACCTTCATCTACTTAGCCTTCACCCTGCCATCAGTGCCCTCGCCCGGACGCTTCTCCCTGCGCAGCCTCCCCGGCCTGTGGCGAAACCGCTCATTAGTAAGCATTTACGCCATCGCCTTGCTCATTCCCACCGCCTACTTCCTCTGCTACAGTTACATCGAACCCTTCCTGCTCCAAACCGCCCGGATGGCCCCGGCCACCGTCACTGCCGCACTAATGGTTTACGGCGTGGCCGGATTCCTCGGCAGCATTGCCTTCTCACGCTGGTTCAACTGCAATCGCCACCGCTTCTGCACCGCCACAATGTGGGGCATCGCACTGAGCATGGCCGCTTTGCTGCCCTGCACCACCACGGCCGAAGTCGCAGTGTTCGCCGCCTGCCTCATCTTCGGCATGAGCACCACCGCCTTCAACGTCGCCTTCCAAGCCGAAATCATCAACCACTCACCCGCGCTGGCCGCCGCCGTGTCCATGTCGATCTTCTCCGGCATCTACAACCTCGGCATCGGCTCCGGCACCGCCCTCGGCGGCATCGTCTGCAACCACCTCTCCATCGACTACATCGGCCTGACCGGTGCAGCCATCGCCCTGCTCACCCTGCTGCTGTGGCGCCTGCGCATCCTCCGCACCAACTAATCCAAAAATTTGTCTTCAAATTTACTATTTAATGAAATAAATTTTGTAACTTTGCAAAAAAATGAACGCGCTATGGCAATGACTATCAACTCATCCCCGGTATTGGAAGGCCAATCCGCAATGGCCTTCATTGAAGAGGCCGAACGCTACGGTTCTCTTCCCACTCCACGTCCATCGGCCGAACGCGAAGCACAATTGCGCGAGTTGGAGCGCAAATCCCGCGAACTTTACGTTGCCCTGTTCGGCCTTCCCAATGAATAAGCCTCAGCCCTTCGATTTAGCTACCGAAGCAATTCGGTTGCCCTACACTCATAAAGTAGCTACATTCTGCAACACTTTCTGTTGCGAAGATGCAGACCTTGACGACTTCTTTGCTAACGTTGCGCCATACTATGATTCCGAACTATTAGGCAAAACATACGCATGGGTTATGGCTTCAGATCCTCGCCACATAATTGGCATGATTACCTTAGCAAACGATAGCGTTAAGTTGAAACTTATCTCCAACTCCGCACTCAATCGACTGCAACGAGGCGTTATTAATTCTAAACGCGGTATAAATTTCCCCGCCGTATTGATTGGCCGATTGGGTGTATCTTCAGAAGATCGTGAACATGGTAAAAACATTGGCAGTCAGATTATTGACTTTGTCAAAGACTGGTTTCGTTCGTCAGAAAACAAAACCGGTTGCCGCTTTATTGTTGTAGACGCATATAACAACGATCGCACAATCCATTTTTACCTAAAGAATGGGTTTAAACTTCTTTATAAGACAGAGGAGGAAGAGCGCAACTTTCTCGCCATCAAGGCCGATGAACAATTGCAAACACGGTTTATGTTCTTCGACCTAAAGCGGAAGTGACTCTCCATCGACTACATAGGCGTGGCCGGCGCAGCCATCGCCCTGCTCACCCTGCTGCTGTGGCGCCTGCGCATCCTCCGCACCAACTAACTTTGCGTCCTTGTCATTTCATATATTTTTCTGCGCATTTCATACAGAATGAAGCGGGATGTTTGCGTCGCCCTCGAAATCATCGTAACTTTGCGCCATAATTCTTCAATCAATGTTTCACATTTAATTCTTTTCGATTATGAGCGACAACAATCCCAACAACTTCTTCGTGGATAATAACTCCAACGTTGAAGAAGACGACGACAGCAAAGGCGGCTGCGGCAGCCTTCTCTTCATCGGCATCTTGCTGTTAATCAACCTCTTAAGCTGGATTTTCGACTGGTCGTTCTGGGTATACTAATGAAGCGCGACTATCTGATAAACGTATTGTTTGGCATCACTTTCATCAACTTGGCGGTGATTGGATGCCGAACAATCGATTTTTCAGCCACGTTTGTCACGGCTTTGCGCCTCGGGGCGATGGTGCTCAATCTGCTGATGGCGGTGGCATTGTTTTCCAACCGCTACTCGGTGTCGGGGCCGGACGTGTGGCGCAAACCTTACTGGCTTGGGATGATTGCCTCCAACATCTTGGTGGTGCAATTGGTCGACGCAGCGCACCCATTGCTGAGCGTAGCCACCGCCCTGCTTGGCGTAGGTTTAGTCATCACATTGTTCGCCCTAATCGCCTTAGGCCGCAGCTTCGCCGTCACCCCAATGATGGGCAAAATCAAAACCGACAAAGCCTACTCGCTTGTGCGCCACCCCATCTACCTTGGCGAATCCGTGATGGTGGTAGCCTGCACCTTAGCCTCCTCCACCCCGTGGGCATGGGCCGCATTGGCGCTATTCGCCCTGTGCACCGTGCTGCGCATCAACCAAGAAGAAGCCCTGCTGCGCACCAGCTCCACCTACCTCTCCTACTGCCAATCCACCCGCTACAAACTCCTCCCCTACATCTACTAACCGCCACCGCCGCAACGCTAAGAGTTGACACTTAGTTTAGTTTTCATTTTGAGGCAGGTATATGCTTCCCAAGAATGGAAGGTCGATTAGCTTGCCTTGGCGGTAAGCATTGTATGGCGAGAGGGTTTTATGCAAGCCAAGCTCTGATAGCCGCAAGAGAGAGGTGTTGCCTTGTGCGGATTTGTCGGTAAACCACACCACGTCGCGGCGTATGTAGTCCTCATTGAGCAGGTTAATGTCGTGAGTGGTAAGCAGTAGTTGAGCATTGTTGCGGCAATTGGCTAAAAACACTTTGATGAAATACGAAAGTAACTCGTAATGTATACTTGATTCGATTTCATCAATTGCCACGATGCTATTGCCGCTCAATAAAGTGTTGAGAATGATCGCCATAGCCATGAATCTGACTGTGCCGACCGACTCCATCTGTTCGGGCAGTGAGTAAACGCCCTCGGGGGTGCGATGCTCGAAGGTGAGAATGGCTTTCGGTTCTCGAGTAAGATTAAAATCTACAATATTGAAGTCGGACAGTTTTAACATCTCAACCACGAATTGTTTCAAAGAGTGTTTGGGGCTTGATTCAAGCGACTGCTTCACAAACTGCGCTAACATTGTGTCGGGTGTAAGCAACGGTTTCAGCCCTGTGGCAAAAAACTCGTACACTTGGTTGAGACGCGATGTAGACACGTTGGCCTTGCCAAACGCGGCCAGTACTGTGCAATTATTGATAGTGTTGGCAATGATGGCTTGCCTGTCCTCTTTGCTTATCTTTACTTTGGTGCCGAAAGTCACCTGCGACCGGTCAAGCTCACTATGGTATGTACGCCGATACAGCAACGCCGGTTTGCTACTCTCGGCCAGAGTAAGCTCTTCCAAAAGGATGCGGTTGGAATCCAACACCAATGTGAGCGTGTACCGAACCTGCTGCAAGTAGAATGTCATGGCAAACTCGGTCGGGGAGTTACGACTTATGTCATCGAGTAAAAAGGGCACCACATCTATGCGACTGAGCTTATCCGAAGGCATCTCTGTCATCACCTTGCGAACAAACTCCAATGCTTTTAGCACATTGCTCTTGCCGGAGGCATTGTTGCCGTAAATCATCCCGATTTTGAGCAGCTTTACACCGGGACGCACTTCAAGCATATACTCGTCGCTAAGTTTGGTGTCGACACTTGGCACAAAACTTAGCCGCTGTTCATCTCTTATAGAAGTAAAGTTCTTGATTATAAATTCTGAAATCATATCCTTGCTATTTTGCCGCAAATATAGCGATTATTTTTGAAAAATCAAAAATATTGTAGCGAAATCCGTGAATATTTCACGAATATATAATTTATTTTAGCAAATTAGGCAGAATTATATGTAAGGAATGGGCTTTTTACCGGCCGGAAGGCGGATTTTTTCCTTGCTTTTGGCTATTTTTAATACTTATTATTGCAATTATATGGAATTTTTTCGCTAATTTTGCATCACAATTTACTAAAACCACTTTCTAACTAATTATGACCCGCAAAATCAGTTACATCATTGCTATTGGCGCCGCTCTTGCCCTCACTTCCTGCGGCAAAAAGCTCAGCCAATTCAGCGCCGACTACTTCACCGTTAACCCCAACCCTCTGGAAGTGGTTGGCGAACACGTGCCTTCCACTGTCAGCGCTCGCATCCCCGAAAAATTCTTCCTTCGCAATGCCGAAGTAACCGTTACCCCAGTGCTGGTGTTCAACGGCACCGAAGTAGCCGCTCCCGCCTACACCTTCCAAGGTGAAAAAGTACGCGGCAACGCTCCCGTTATCTCCTACGAAAACGGCGGCAACGTATCCATCCCCGTTAACTTCGTTTACCAACCCGAAATGGCCAACAGCGAGCTCCAACTCGACTTCAACGTTACCCAAGGCAACAAGCAATACGTCCTGCCTCGCGTGACCGTGGCCACCGGCGTGATTGCCACCGCCTCCCTCGCTTCGGTAAAATCGGCTGCTCCCGCTTACGCTCCCGACGCTTTCCAACGCGTAATCAACAACCGCTACACCGCCAACATCATGTTCCTCATCAACCAAGCCAACATTCGCGCTTCCGAGCTCAACACTGATGCTATGGTGGAACTCCGCAACCTCATCATCGCCGCTGCTGGCGACTCCTCGCAAGTAATCCGCGAACTCAACATCCAATCCTACGCTTCGCCCGACGGCGGCATCGACGTCAACGAACGCCTCGCCTCACAACGCGAATCCGCTACAACCTCTTACCTGCGCGACCAACTCGCCAAGGACAAAATCACTGAATTCGGCGAACTCACCTCGCAATTCACCGCCGAAGACTGGGAAGGCTTCCAACTCCTTGTAGCTCAATCCAATATCCAAGACAAAGAGCTCATCCTCAGCGTCCTCTCCATGTACAAAGACCCCGAACAACGCGAACGCGAAATCCGCAACCTCTCCAACGTCTTTGAACAACTCGCCGACCAAATCCTTCCCCAACTCCGCTACTCGCGCATCACCGCTTCCATCGACGTAATCGGCCGCAGCGACGAAGAAATCATGGCTCTCGCCACCTCCGACCCCAAACAACTCTCCGTGGAAGAACTCCTCTACGCCGGCACCCTCACCGATGACCTCGCCACCCGCCTGGCCATCTACGAAGCCGCCGCTCGTCAATATCCCCAAGACTACCGCTGCTGGAACAACCTCGGCGCCGCTCAATTCGCCGCCGGCAACTACGATGGCGCTCAATCCTCCATCCGCAAAGCCACTTCCCTCAACGGCACCGCTGCCGAACCCCAAATGAACGCCGGCCTCTGCCAACTCGCCGAAGGTAACTACTCTAAAGCTCACCAACTCTTCGGTGGCGCTGCAGGCCTGAACGAACTCAACGACGCCCTCGGCCTCTTCTACCTCAAGACAGGCGACAACGCCGCTGCCGCTCGCGCTTTCGGCAACTCTAAATCCAACAACGCCGCCCTCGCTCAAATCCTCACCAAGGACTACAGCAAGGCTCGCCAAACCCTCGCCTCTATCGACACCCCCGACGCCACCACCTACTACCTGATGGCCGTGCTCGGCGCTCGCACCAACAACGAGCAAATGCTCACCACCAACCTCCGTCAAGCCGTGCGCCTCGACCCCTCCTTGGCCGACCGCGCTCGCCAAGACCTCGAATTCACCGGCTTCAACCTCTCCCGTGCACTCAACTAATCAATAGCTGACATACCCACACCGCGAGGCGGCGCCCCAAGCGCCGCCTCGCTTGTTGCATATACCCCTCAAGAAAGGCTTAC
>JBJEKG010000249.1:0-8238 GCA_051878535.1 Muribaculaceae bacterium | reverse complement strand
GGACCGCGCCTGTTGCACCTGCGCACCATCAAGGGCAAGGGCTACGCGCCGGCCGAAGCCGACCCCGCCCACTGGCATGCCCCGGGCAAGTTCGACCCCGCCACCGGCCGTCGCGCCGCTGAAACTGCCAAGAGCGATGCGCCGAAACCGCCCAAATTTCAGGACGTGTTCGGCCACACCCTGTTGGAGTTGGCGCGCAAGGACTCGCGCGTGATGGGCATCACGGCGGCGATGCCGTCGGGCACATCCGTGTCGATTCTGCAGAAAGAGATGCCCGAACGGGTGTTCGACGTGGGCATATCCGAGGGTCATGCGGTGACATTTTCCGGCGGCTTGGCCAAGGAAGGCTTGCTGCCGTTCTGTGCCATTTATTCGAGCTTTTTGCAGCGCGGTTACGACCAGATAATCAACGATATAGCCCTGCAACGGCTACCGGTGACATTCTGCATCGACCGCGCCGGCATCGTGGGCGAAGACGGCGCCACCCACCATGGTGCGCTCGACTTGGCCTACATGCGCGCCGTGCCGAACATGATAGTGTCGGCACCGGCCGATGAGCAGACGTTGCAACGGCTTATGGCCACCGCCGCCGAAGGTACACATGGCCCGATGGCCATCCGCTATCCACGCGGAGCGGGTCGCAATGCCGAGTGGAAGTGCGAGCTCATCCCGATGGAAATCGGCCGCGGTCGACGCTTGGCCGACGGCTCCGATGTGGCCGTGCTAACTATCGGCACCACTGCCTACAACGTGGCCGACGCCATCGCCAAATGCCCGGAGATAAGCGTGGCGCATTACGACATGATTTTCCTCAAGCCCATCGACGAAGACATTCTGCTCGAGGTGGCCGCAAAGCAGTGCCCCATCATCACGGTGGAAGACGGCACTGTGGAAGGCGGCCTCGGCGATGCCGTGGAGCAGTGGATGATAGCCCACAGATTCGCGGCCAAAATCGTGCGCATGGGCATCCCCGACCGATTTATTCCGCAAGGCACTGTGGCTCAGCTGCATAAGCTGTGTGGCTTCGATGCCGATTCGATTCTTAACACAATTAAATCCGTTGTGAAAAAATGAAGATAGTGATTGCCGGTGCCGGCGAAGTAGGCACTCACTTGGCTAAGCTCTTGTCGAATGAAAATCAAGACATTATCATCATCGACAAAGACCGCGAAAAGCTCGCCGAACTCGATGCGGACTATAATCTGATGACCGAGTGCGGCAGTCCCACCTCGTTCTTCGCCCAGAAGGATGCGTCGGTTGGAAGCGCCGACCTGTTCATCGCAGTCACGCCGCAAGAATCCACCAACTTGGTGGCCTGCTCCATCGCTAAAAGTTTGGGCGCCAAGTGCACGGTGGCGCGCGTGTCGCACTACAGTTTTATGGACCCCAACAACCGCTCGACAATGGAGCGCATGGGCGTTGACCGGCTCATTTACCCGGAGTATTTAGCTGCTAAAGAGATAGTTACGGCGTTAGACCACTCGTGGGTACGCAATTGGTTTGAGCTCCACGAAGGCCGCATCATCTTGGTGGGCGTGAAGCTGCGCGACAACGCGCCTTTGGCCGGCATGCAGCTCAAAGACTTCGCTGCCACGGGCCATTTCCACGTGTCGGCCATCCGCCGCAACAACGAAACCATCATCCCGCGAGGCAACGACAGCATGCTCTCCGGCGATATTCTCTACATCACCACCACCCGCGAGCACGTGGACGAATTGGTGAAACTATGCGGCAAGGTGCAACGCAAAATCAAGCGCGTGCTCATCATGGGCGGCAGCAAAATCGCCATCCGCTTGGTGGATATGGCCGGCGACCGCTTCCGCTTCACCATCATCGACAACAATCGCGAAACGTGCAACCGCCTGTGCGAAAAATGCCCCGATGCCGACATCATTTTCGGCGATGCGCGCGACCCGGAGGTGCTGCTCGATGCGGGCATCGACGATTCCGACGCGTTCATCACCCTGTCGCCCAGTAGTGAGTCGAACATCCTTACAACGCTGACCGCCAAGGAGTTCGGCATAGCCAAGAGTGTGGCCGAAGTCGAAGACATTCAATTCATAGCGCAGGCCGAGAGCCTCGGTATCGGCACTGTAATCAACAAGAAACTCTTGGCCGGCAGCTCCATCTTCCAGCTGCTGCTCGATGCCGACGTAAGCACGTCGAAATGTTTGGCGCTCACTGATGCCGAGGTGGCCGAGTTGGAGGTTAAGCCCAACGCCAAGATTACCCGCGGCCCGGTGCGCGATTTGCGCTTGGACAGCACCATGACCTTGGCCGCACTCATCCGCGATGGCGAGGGCATGCTCGTCACCGGTAACACCACCTTCCGCGCCGGCGACCGCGTGATGATTTTCTGCTTGGCCGGCTCGCTACACAAGGCTGAAAAACTGTTCAACTGATGTCGCGCGCAATCAACATCCGAATGATTCTCCGCATTATCGGTTCGTTGCTGATAATCGAAGGGTTGTTTATGTGGTTGCCAGTCATCACTTGCTTCATCTATAAAGAGAGCGACGCCCTACCCTTTGGCGGCTGCGCTCTGCTGGCCATCGCCGGCGGCTTCGCCCTGACCCGCGTGCGCGAGAAGCGGCGCAGCTTGGCCAAGCGCGACGGCTATCTGCTCACCGCCGCCGTGTGGCTCACCTTCTGCATCGGCGGCATGATGCCGTTCTTGATGTGCCACCCGCAGCTCGACGTGAGCAGCGCATTCTTCGAGGCCGCGTCGGCATTTACCACCACCGGTGCATCGGTATTAGTCTCACCGGCAACCACTTACAGCCACGGCATGCTACTGTGGCAAGCGCTGCTGCAATGGCTCGGCGGCATGGGTATCATCGTGTTCACCTTGGCCATCGTGCCAGCGTTCAACACCACCGGCGGGTTGCAGATGTTCAACGCCGAAGTCACCGGCGTGACTCACGATAAGTTACTACCGCGTATTTCTCACACAGCTATGGCGTTATGGGGCGTGTACGTGGCACTCACCGGCATCGTGGCCGTGCTCTACTGGCTTGGGCCGATGACCTTGTTCGACAGTGTGTGCCACGCGTTCGGCACCGTGTCGACCGGCGGCTTCTCCAACCGCGCCGGCGGCATCGGCGAGTTCAATTCCGACTACGTGATGGCTGTGTGCACCATCTTCATGCTGTTGGGCGGCACCAGTTTCGCGCTGATTTTCCGCGCAGCGCGGATGCAGTGGCGGTCGATTGCAGCCGACCGCACCTTCCGCATCTTCCTCATCGTGGTAGTGCTGTTCACCGCCTGCTTCGCGCTGTTTGCGGTGAGCGACGGCAAGGTTGAATCGTGGCGCGAGGTGGTGCTCTATCCGGCGTTCATGGTGGTGTCGACCATCACCTCCACAGGCTATACTATTCCGCAATTCGTTGTGTATGAGCCGTTTATCTTAGCTCTAATGGTGCTGATGATGTTCTCGGGCGGCTGCGCGGGCTCCACCAGCGGCGGTGTGAAAATCGACCGACTGATTTACCTGAGCAAGTACCTCAACAACGAGGTGAAGCACTGCGTGATGCCCAACGCGGTGCTGCCTGTGCGCATCAACGGGCGCGTGGTCAACCCCGATTTAGTGAAGAAGGTGGTGTCGTTCTTGGCCATTTTCGCTATCGCCACGGTGATGGGCGGTGTGGCGCTGTCGATGATGGGCTACCCATTCGTCGACTCGTTCTTCTCATCCCTTTCATGCATCTGCAACACCGGCATCGGCTCATCGATAATCGGCTACGGCGACGACTTCACCACCCTGCCCACGGCGGCCAAGTGGGTGCTGTCGCTGCTGATGGTGATAGGGCGTTTGGAAGTGTTCACCATCATGGTGCTGTTCACTCGCACCTTCTGGCGCCGTTAGCGCAGCAGGCGGCGGATGAAGCTGTCGGCGATGAGCCAGTGCTCGGCGTTGATAGCTAAGTGATTCTCTTTCAATATCATAGAGCCTTTGGACAAGAATGGCGCGGCATCGCGGCGGATTGCGGCCGCATCCTCCGGCGCGATTGCGCCGAGGTCGAGACCGCGAGCAGTACGCAAGGCGGCCACGATGAAGTCGTTGAGGCGTTCAGCGGGTGTTTCTTCCTCCACGGTGCAGGGGTACGGCAACTCGGCAAGCCATCGGGCGGTGTCGGGGTGGTCGATGCGGCGCACGATGCCGTCGAACGAGTGCGCAGAGGGGCCGATGCCCAACCACTGCGAGTCGGCCAGCCAGTAAGCGGAATTGTGGCGCGAGTGGAAGCCCGGACGGGCAAAATTGGCGATTTCGTAGTGTTCAAATCCGTGAGCGTCAGCGATTTGGCGCAGAAGGTCGAACTGTGCGGCCTCGGTGTCGTCGTCGGTCTCTTGCAATTGGCCTCGCTCAATCATGCGGTGGAGCATGGTGCCTTCGTACACCGTCAGGCAGTAGGCCGAGAGGTGAGTTATGCCGCTGTCGAGCAGTCGGTGGAGCGTGTCGGCCCACAATTCGGCGGTGAGGCCGGGCAGGCCGTAGATTACGTCGCAACTGATGTTGGTGATGCCGCCTTGCTGCAAGGTGGCGATAGCTTGCAAGGCTTGTGCGGCCGAGTGGCGACGGCGCAGCGTGCGGAGGATGTCGTCGCTGAGCGTCTGCACACCCATACTTACGCGGTTGATGCCGAGCGAGCGCCACAGCGCCACGGTGTCGGCGGTGATGTCCTCTGGGTTGGCCTCGATGGTGAACTCGGTGCAGTGTTCCGCGGGTAAGGCTTCGACCAAGCGGCAGATTTGCTCATGGCTGAGCACCGACGGCGTGCCGCCGCCGATGTAGATGGTGGTGATGTCGCCCACCTCGGCGCGGCGCCGGCGCAGTTCGGCAATCAAGCCGTTGACCACCGCATCGGCGCGGGTCAGCACCGCCGTGGAGTAGAAGTCGCAGTAGATACACTTGCTGCGGCACAAAGGTATGTGGATGTACAGCCCCGCCATCGTTTACTTGCTAAAGTCTTTGGGTTCGCGCATACACAGCTGGGCAAAGGGGCAATAGCCGCAGAGAGTTTCATCGGCGCACTGAGTGAACGGCACCGATGGGTCGAAGAGTTCGCTGATTCGCATATTCAGCAAGTCGCGGAAGTTAGTGGTGCTTCTGGCCATGTCCGCATTGATGGGCACCTCGGAGGCTCGTTTGATTGTCCACGGATTAATCGTCGCTTTGTTGAAGGTGATGGGGGAAATCTCGCCGGTGCGGACGATGTCTTTCACCACGTGAAGCGACAGGTTGCACGTAGTCATGGCGGCTTCAACCATGTCGTGGTAGGCTTCGGCGTAGAGCATCAGCTGGAACACGCCGTGGAGCTTGTGGTTGGTGAAAACGTTGTAGAGATACTTGCCGATGCCCACTTCATCGGAGCCGGTCTTGTAGTCGATAAGGCGCAAGGTGCCACCGGTGCCATCGTCGAGGCGGTCGAGGCGGTCGAGGCGGTCGATAATCATCTTGAAGTTGATATTTCGTCCCTTGGTGATTTCCCACCGGCCTTTGATTTCTTTTTCGCCGCCGACGTAAGTGAAGTGCTCCTTGCCATAGATTGCGGCCTCTTTCTTGATGGATTCAATCACCTGGCGGGTGATGTTCGACACCAAGATGATGTACTCGAAGGTCTTCTTTTTCTCCGGCACGGGGTAGGTCCAGCCGAAGCCTTCCTTGGCCACTTGCTGCTCCACCACCAAGGCCACGTGGTCGTAATCAGCGGTAATCGCCTCGTAGACTTGCGGCGTAATTACCTGACCTTCATACGGTTGGAAGAGTTCTTCCATCGTATTGTGGTAGATGGTGCCCATTTTGGCCTCGTCCACGTAGTTCTTGAGCTCCTCTTCCTCCTTGATTCGCTCCACGTATTTGAAGTAGAATCGCAGCGGGCAGTTGAGGTAGGTTTTGAGGCTGGAGGCGGAGAGGTATTTCATCTTGGCCGGGTCGTCGGTGGTAAACATCTCCAACTTGGCCATCACGCGCTCATCCTTGACCACGGAGAACACTCGCTTGGCTATCGGGGTGAATTTGCACGGTGTGGTGATGTGGTTGATGGTAGTATGCGACGACTGCACGTAGATGAGCTGGTTGAGGTAGCGCGACATCTCGCCGCTGCCGGCGAAGCCCACGCGTGCGTCGTAGTACACGGTGACGTGCTTGGCGCTGCTGATGGCGCGGTAGAAGTAGTAGCCGTAGAATGATTCGGCCTGCTCGATGGGTGCGAGGCCGTAGCCGTAGCGCACCACGTTGGGGATGAGGGTGCGCACATAGTGGCGGCGGGGGTAGGTGCGCTCGTTCATCGACAGGAAGATGATGTTGTCGAAGTCGAGGCAACGGGTTTCGAGCACGCCCATAGCTTGCACCCCGCGCAGGGGTGTGCCGGTCATCGGCAGCGGTTCGGCGCGAAGGATGTGTTCGAACATCTGCAGGTAGGTGGTTTCGCGGATGGTGATGTTGTACTTCGCTATCAAGTCCTTAATTTCTTGCAACTTAGCCGCAAAGCCGTCGAGGATATGTACTTCGAATGAGGCTTCGGCTGCGTCGCCCAACTGCGCCACCAACTCGGCTCGCATGCCTCCGATGAGGCCGTCGACGTAGGCGTAGGAGCTGTCGACCGAGGCGATTTCGCGCATGGGCTTGAAGATGAAGGCCAAGCGGGGATATTTCTGTGCCAACTCTTCGGCATCGAGGTTGTAGAGGCCCTCGCGCTCGATGGAGCGGCGGATTTGCTCGGCTTCTTTCTGGGCGAAGAGGTTGAGGTGAGGGTTGGACAGCACGGCCAGCACGTATTCGTAGAAGTACATCCAGCGCTCGCCGCGCTGCTTGGCGTTGGTTTGCAGGCGGATGGCCACGCGCAGGAACGAGGCAAAGCCGCTCTGGTTGAAGGGCACGTCCATGGTGACGTTTACGGCCTTGACGTTCGCGGGCAGGCCTAATAGGAACGACTGCAAGATGGATGTGTCGGGCAGTACCACAGCTGTGCGAATGTCGGTGGCGGTTGGGTCTTCCAACTGACCCACCAACACGGCGGCGCGTTTGGCTTGGTCGATTTTCGAGGGCAAACCGATTACGTCGATGGTGTCGGGGAAGGGTGGCCGGCGGTAGTCGAAGTCGTCGGGTTCGGGGTAGGTCTGCTGCAACTTGGCTATCAGCTGCAGGGCGCGGTTGCTCTGCACGAAGGGGCTGTCGGGGACGAACAGCGGCGAGTGGAAGTCCCAGAAGAAGTCGACGGTGCTGCGGCGTTGCAGCAAGTCGAACAGCGAGCGTTCGGCATTGCTCACGTTGCTGAAGCCGATTACGGCAAAGTGCTCATCTTCAATCGGTTGAGCGGCGATATTGTTCAACGACAGCTTCACTTGCAAGCCGCGCGAGCCGATGCCTTGCTCCATGAGCGAGGCTTGGTAGTGGCGGTACATGTCGTACATCAGTTCCCACATCGACACGAAGTTGCGCCGGGTCTTCACCTCCGCGCCGTCCTGCGGGTGGACGTGGTACCAGAAGTTTTCGATGTCGCGGGTGAACTCGGTTTCGCCCCACATCTCGCGGATGGCGCGCTTCTGCTCGTCGGTGAGGAAGTCGGCGGCAATCTCGCGCATGTTGCGCATGTTGGTGAATATGCGTTGCGCATCGGCTTGGGCGAAGTCGATTTCGTCGAAGTCGTCCACCATCATACTGCCCCAGAAGAGGAAGCGGTCGTAGTCGCGGGGTTCGGCATCGGGGCGGTACTCCTGCAGGGTGAGCAGGTAGGCGTTATATAATGTGAAGAGCAACTCGTTGCGGGAGCCTTCGCGCAGCCCCGACCGCTTGGCCATGAAGTAGGCCAAGGTGGTGATTTCGGGCATCTCCACCGGGGTGTTGGCCGCGGTCAGCAGATAGCGCTTGAAAAACAGACACGAGCGCTGGTTGGGCAGCAAAAAGGTGAACTGGCCCAACTGTGCGCCATACTTCTGCCGATAATACTTGGCAACTTGCTCCAAAAATTTGTCCATACAACCAAAAATTAAAATTACACTGCAAATCTAATGAAAAATTCGCAAACGCGCAAATAAGTGGCAATAAAAGACGATTGCGAACGATTTTTACGATGGCCATCCGGGTGGGAGGGGTTTCACAGGAGGACAGGAGATTTAGCAGGAGGACAGGATATACGGTTGATAATCAGCGGCTTGTAGTGCCGCGGTTTGCTGCGGCACACCCGGATGTGGATAAAACGGAGCAAGCTGGGTCAGGAAAAACGGCCATGCTGGGTC
>JBJEKG010000248.1:0-8271 GCA_051878535.1 Muribaculaceae bacterium | reverse complement strand
ACCGAGCCACAAATCAGCGGTTGGCCGAACTTGTTGCCGAAGTCGGAGGCGCCGTTCGAAGCCTTGATGAGGATTTCGGCTGGAGTTTGATACAACCACACGCGCGGATCCATCATCAGTTCCCATTTCTTCTCGGGCGACAGGCGAGGGTACGAGGTCATATACACAGCCGTGCCGGCCAAGGGCAACGATGCACGGCCACCACCCAAGCGGTCGCGGATTTCGCCGCCGGTGCCTGTGGCTGCGCCGTTAAACGGTTCCACGGTGGTGGGGAAGTTGTGCGTCTCAGCCTTGAGCGAAATCACGGTGCTGATTCGGCGCTCTTCGAAGTAATCGGGACGGTCGGGGTTGGTGGGATAGAACTGCTCGATGCGCGGACCGGCCACAAAGGCCACGTTGTCGCGATAAGCCGACACCAAACCGCCGGGATTCTCCTGCGAGGTCTTCTTAATCATCTTGAACAGCGACGAGGGCTGCTCTTCGCCGTCGATAATAAATGTGCCGTTGAAAATCTTGTGGCGGCAGTGCTCGGAGTTCACTTGCGAGAAGCCGAATACTTCGCTATCGGTGAGCGGACGGCCAAGACGCTTGGACAGCTCGTCCAAGTACTGCTCTTCCTCGGCGGAGAGAGCCAAGCCTTCCGACTGGTTGTAAGCATGAATGTCGTCGATGTACACAATCGGCGCGGGCTTGCCTTGCTTCTCAAACTCGGCAGCGCTAATGTTTGTGTACAGTCGTTGGAGCATTTGGTCGTACTGAGCGGTTTTGGGGTCTTCAACCTTGTGAAACTCTTCAATACGAAGAATGCCGCTCAGACCCATATTTTGGGAAATCTCAACGGCATTGGTACTCCAAGGGGTAATCATTTCGCGACGGGGTCCAATAAACGAACCGCGAACGATGCGGGCGGCCATAGCTTTGGCGCCGGAGAACAGCCAGCTCAAGCGGTCGCAATCCTCACTGCTGAGCGCAGCCGTAGATTGCACCATGAAAACTGTGCGGCTATCCTTCTTGAAGAATGTAATCATATATATTCTGTTGGGAAGTTTTTCGATGTGCAAAGTTACGAAAAATTTTGTAAACCACCGCCTATTTTAAGCCAAAAAAGCGCGCCAAAAGAAAATGTGTCAAAAGTCCTGAATCCGAGCGCAGCCTGTCGAAAGCACGCAAAAAATCAACAGGAGGACAGGAGTTTCAACAGGAGAACAGGATGTAATGAATTGAATATTAATAATATAACTCCTGTCCTCCTGTTAAATCTCCTGTCCTCCTGTGAGTCTTTTGCACACCGTATTTCACGGGACATAATTTTGACACTCTTTCGTTTTTAAAGGCGAGCGAGCTGATTTACGGCTTCGAAATAGCGCTGCAGGGAGTTTGCTTTGCGAATTGCCTTGAGTTGGCGGCGGTCGATTTCACCGTCGGCATAGTCCCAAAATGTGCGCATCGACTGCAACACTTGCGAGTCGCCACCGAGCAGTCGCTCGCTGCGGCTCTCGAACACAATTTGGTGCAACTCACACATCTTCTTTAAGCGCTCAGCCGGTGTCCACTCCCTACCCTCGCGCCACTCGGCCACAAGCGACGGCCGTCGCAACAATCCGCGGCCAATCATCACCCCGCTGATGCCTTCAATGGCCATTGCGCGGTCAATATCCTGAATTTCAGCCACTTCACCGTTGAAAACTATGGGATGCGGCAAAATCTTGATGGCCTCGGCCAACTCATCAAGCAATAGTTCGCCCTTGTACCCTTGGCGAGAAATTCGCGGGTGGATGGTGACAAACTCCAACGGCATTGCGGCCAACGCCTCCGCACTCGCTCGCCATTGCCGCGCGTCATCCACGCCGAGGCGCATCTTCACTGAGAAGCGCACCTGCGGCAAGCTACGCATCCGTTCGGCCACCACAGCAAGTAACGGCGGATTGACCAACGCCCCGGCACCGCGGCCATGCTTCACCTGTGGCGGAAAAGGACAACCCAAGTTCAAGTCTACTCGGGTATATCCTTGATTCACAAGCGCTTGCACGGCAATATCAAACTCAGCCACATCGCGGAATATCACCTGCGGCACTAAGGTGTAAGCGGTGGTCGGCGAGGTATCCACCAAGTCGCGCCGCCGCACCTCGCCGTGCTCCACGCGCACAAACGGCGCAAAGTAAGCCTCGACGCCGTCGCCGTAAACACAGCGATGCGCCGCTCGCCAAGCCGAATCAGTATACCCTTGCAAAGGTGCCGCATAAATCTTCATATCCGTGACAATTTTTCCGCAAATTTAGCAAAACTTCGCCAAACATGCAAACCAAATTAAAATGAGCGAAGCCCCGCAGTGAGGGCTTCGCTTCGTGACTATTGTTATACAGAGTGATGAATCATTCTGAAACATCCCAAAAATGACGCTGCAAAGTTACAAATTTTAACTTTAATCAGCATAAAAATTTTGTCACTAATAGTTTGACAACACCATCTTAAAACAACAAAAAAACGGCTTCAAGTCGAAATGATTGACTTGAAACCGTCGGGGAATCTTAATATTAATTTAAAATGGAACTCGTAATTATTGGTGACCCGCAGTGGTGCGCTGGCGGCGGTGGTGATTGACCAAGTGCTGGGTGAACTTGCGCTCGGCCGGCTTAAGGTTGAGCAACTGCCGCGGGGTCAGGATTTTGGCGAAGCGGTCGAAGTAGGTCATCTCAATTTGGCCCTCGGCGCGCTTGAGCTCGAACACGGTGCGCGCCGCGTTGGTTACCTCCAAATCAGTAGCTTGCTCGTTGGTCTCAATCTGCTGCTGGAGCGCGCGAGTCTGCGAATTGAGTTGCTCGATTTCGTCTTCCATTTGGTCGTACAGCTGAAAGAACGGACCTTGCTGCTCCTCGGTAAGGTCGAGCTCTTTGATGAGGAACTCGTGCTTATACTGACGGATTTCAGCGAGCCAACGTTGGCGGTCGGCATCCGTCACCGGCATTTGAGCGAAAGCTTGTGCCGAGTAGCACAAGCACATAAGGGAGAGGGTTATGAAGGTAAAAAATTTGTTCATAATCTATTAATGTAAAGAATCGAACGCGGCGAGGGAATCGCACAATGCCTCGGCATCGATTCCTTCTTCCATCAACTGGTCGTAAACATCCCATTGGTTCACGTCCGAAATGATATAGTCGTTCACGAATTTTTCATTCTCAAAGGCCTCAGCCACGATGGGGTTGGATTCCAAGGGCTGACGCTTGCCTCCGCCCATCAGGGAGAACATTTTGAGCATGCACCACACGCCTGCAAACATGGCGGCCATATATACGTAGGGGCGGATGCGCTGCCAAGTGGTGCGCGGTATATATGGGGAAGGGGTGCTCAACTCCGGACGTTCCGGCAGGGCGGCTTCCATTCGCTGTGCGAAGTCGTCGAAGAACCCATCGGGCACCGTCATCCCATCCTTGTGGTTCAAGCGATTGAGTATGTCAGTATTCTTGTCCATTCGTTAATTATTCTAATTTTCTTATAAAGACTATCAAAGAGGCGAAAGGTTTAATTATCGGAGCTGATTATTTGTTCAATTTTTTTCACTGCGAGGTGATAAGAGGCTTTGAGCGCACCCACACTGGTGCCGAGAATCTGCGACATATCTTCGTACTTCATGTCGTCGAAGTACTTCATATTGAACACAAGTCGCTGTTTTTCGGGCAGTGAGGCGATGGCTTTGCGAAGGCTCACGGCCAAGCGGTCGCCGTCGATGTTGGTGTCGGCTTCAATCACGGCCGCCAACGCTGCACCTTGGTCGTCGAGCGAAATATTTTGCCGACGGCGTTCCTGCGCCAAAAATGTAATGGATTCGTTGATGGCAATCTTGTAGAGCCAAGTCGACAGGCGCGCGTCGCCGCGGAAGTTCTCAATCGACTGCCATGCCTTGAGGAAAGTGTTCTGCAACAAGTCGTTAGCATCGTCGTGACTTTGCACCATACGACGAATCTGCCAATACAGCGGCTCGCTATATTGGCGGATGACCTCGGAGAATGCTTGGCGCACTGTGGCCGGGTCGCGGAGCTGCGCAACTAACTGCGGATCTTCACTGGGTATCGAAGCCATTATAATATGAAAGGCCTACAACCTTTCCGACCACAAATTTAGCAATAAAATCCTCACCAACCAAATTTTCTCCAAACTTTTCCAAAAAAAATCTCCACAAATTTGGAAAAATCCAAAATGAATAGTAAATTTGCATAAAATTATCATTTATGCCTACAGTATTATTCATTTTTGGTATTCGTTTTTTCTTTTACCCCAACGATCACGAGCCTATACATATCCATGTAGAATATCAAGGTAAATCAGCCAAGATCAAAGTATTTCCTGATATAGAACTGATTGAAAATAATGGATTAAAGGCGCAAACAATAAAAAAGGCTATAGATGCCGTCGTGTTTTACCAAGAAGACATCATTGCTGAATGGCATAAAGTTTTTGGTTAATATATTATGTGCTCTAATATGGCTGAACATATAACTAAGGTGTGGTTTGACGATAAGCACATTTTTATCGCCACGGATGCAGGTGCGCAACGCTCTCTTCCGTTGGAGTGCTTTCCGGCCCTATTCTACGCGAGCCCTCAGCAGCGTGAGCATTTTTACCTCTGGGATGATAATCGCAGCATTCGATGGGAGGAAATTGATGAAGACATCCACATCTCGCATTTCTTTGAGAATGTGACTGTTAACTATGACAATGAGGTAAATCGATTGTTCTCCCGTTTCCCTTATCTTAACTTGAAGGGTATTGCTGATGTAATCGGCCTGCATTGGACTTTGCTCGCCCGCTTGAGGTTCGGAATCGTAAAGCCTACTGCCGAGATTTTGCAACGAATCCGTGATGGGCTTACAGCAATCAGTCGCGAATTGGCTTCCGCACAATTATGAATTTTGGCCATTGCGGAAATTTTCGTAACTTTGCGGTATGAAACGTATTTCCGCTCTGATCGCAATCACTTTGGTGTGTGGTGCTGCGAAGGCCACCACCCTCAATGATACCATTACCCAACATCTGCCTCACCAACTCAACGAGGTGGAGGTGCTCGGCGTAAAGCAAATGCCCGAGCCGGGGCAGGTGTCGGTCACTCGCATCGACCGCGCTCAAATCGCCCGCATGGGCATCTCGGCCATGAAGGATGTGGCGCTTATCGCTCCCAACCTCTACGTGCCCGACTACGGCTCGCGCATGACTTCGTCGATTTACATGCGCGGCCTCGGCTCGCGCATCGACCGGCCGGCGGTGGGCCTCACCATCGACGGTGTGGCAGTGTTGTGCAAGGATGCTTACGACCTCGAGCTGCCCGACATGGTTTCGGTGGAAGTGTTGCGCGGGGTGCAAAGCGTGCTCAACGGCCAGAACTCGATGGCCGGACAAATCAACATCTACACCCTCTCGCCGCGCGACTTCCAAGGCTTCCGCTCGGCCGTGGAGTATGGCAACCACAACCAAGTGAAGGTGCAAGCCGGATACTACGCTCGCCTGTCGCCCAAGTGGTACGCCTCGCTCAACGGTCAATACGCCCATAGCGACGGATTCTGGCACAATACATATAATAATGAACGCGTGGGCGCGGAGAATGCTTACAGCCTGCGCTCGAAGGTGGTGTACGCGCCCTCGTCAGCGCTGTCAATCACCAACACTGCCGCCTTCTCGCTCAACCGCCAGAGCGGCTACCCATACGCCGACGCAGCCACCGGCATCATTGCCTACAACGACACTTGCTACTACCGCCGCACAATGTTCAGCGATGGCCTCACCGTGGCTTGGGCCGGCAAGCGCGTGGTGGTCACCTCGCTCACCTCGGTGCAGTATATCAACGACGACATGACCCTCGACCAAGACTTCACCACCGCCGACTACTTCACCCTCAGCCAACGTCGCCGCGAGTGGACAGTCAGCCAAGACCTCTTCACCAAGGGCACACGCGGCAGCTACTCGTGGTTAGGCGGCGTGTTCGGCTTCTACCGCTCGTCGAACATGAACGCCCCGGTCACCTTCTACAACACCGGCATCGAGCAGCTCATCGAAGGCAAACGCAATGAGATGAACCCCGACTACCCCATCGAATGGGATAACCGCAACTTCCTGCTGATGAGCGACTTCCCCAACTCGTCGGCCGGCGTAGCGCTCTATCACCAAAGCCGATTCGATGTGGGTCGGTGGTCGTTCGAAGCCGGACTGCGCTGGGACATCGAAACGGTGGCCTGCGACTATCACAACCGCGCCGACGCGTCCTACACCACCTGGCACGTGCTCCCCGAAGGACAGCGCGAGGTGTTTAAAGTCACACCCGTGGCCATTCGCGAAGACGGCCATATCCGCATGAATTTCAACGAGTTACTGCCGCGCTTCTGCGCCACATACAACTTCTCCGACCACTCGCTCATCTACGCCTCCGTGGCCAAAGGCTACAAGCCCGGAGGGGTCAACACACAGATGTTCAGCGATGTGCTCCAGCAGCGAGTGATGCAAGAAATGGGTCTGAGCATGACCTATCGCGTCAAAGACATCGTGACCTACGAACCCGAAACCTCGTGGAACTACGAACTCGGCTACCGCGAATCAGTGCTCGACAACCGCCTGAAGGTCGACCTTATCACCTTTTTCATCGACTGCCGCAACCAGCAGTTGACCGTCTTCCCCGACGGCCTCACCACCGGCCGCATGATGGACAATGCCGGCCGCGCCTACAGCTGCGGCGCCGAACTCACCCTGCGCATGCAAGCCACTGACAACGTGGAACTTACCGGCACATACGGCTACACACATGCCACCTTCCACCGCTACAACGACGGCATCAACGACTACGTCGGCAAGCGCCTGCCCTACGTGCCCGAGCACACCGCCTTCGTCTCCGCCCTGTGGCGCATGCCCTACGACCTCGGCGCCTTCCGCCCCACCCTCTCCGCTCACCTGCGCGGCGTGGGCAACATTATGTGGAACGAAGCCAACACCCTTTCCCAGCCCTTCTACCTGCTGCCCGGCCTGACGCTGACCCTGCGCAGCGAACACGTAGCCCTGCGCCTCTGGGGCGAAAACATCACCGGCACCCACTACAACACCTTCTACTTCAAAAGCATCGGCCACGAATTCGTGCAACAAGCCCCCGGCGCCCGCTTCGGCGTCACCCTCTCCCTCACCCTATAATAGCATTAACATTTTTTCTCAAAAAATACCAATATTTTTTAATGATTTACTATACGCAAAATTGTTCCGAAAAATGTTACAGATTACACTTTTCGGAACTATTTTGTTTTTTTCTTCAATTCTATTGAATGTATTTTGCATATATTCACAATTATTAACTATTTCTCTGAAGAGCTGCCGCATATTTCGCATTCAGCCCAGCCGCTTTAGCTGCACGTTTTTCACAAAAAAATAGGGAACGGGCTGTCACATTTGGCCGGTTGGTTCGTTATATCTGTGAATGAATGAAAGAATGAGATGAACGCAACGGAGTTTCAGCAACGGATAGTGGTGATGCACGCGAGCCTGTTTCGGGCGGCGGTGGCCATCCTTGGCAACCGCGACGATGCGGCCGACGCCGTCCAAGACACTATGGTGAAACTCTGGCAGAACGCCTCGGCGCTCGACGGCTTGTCGAACGTTCAAGCCTACGCATTCGCCACCTTGCGCAACCAAGCGCTCGATGTGCAGCGCCGCCGCTCGGCTCACCCAGCCGTCGACCTCAACGCCGTCTCCGACCCTCCGGCCGACGAACCGTTGCCCTCTTCCGACCTCGAAGTCATCGCTCAAATCGTGGAAGAATTGCCCGACAACTATCGACAAGTCACACGCATGAGCGTCTACCAAAACCTCTCTACCGCCGAAATAGCCTCCGTTACCGGTTTATCAAACGACAACGTGCGACAGATTCTCAGTCGCTCACGCCAAAAAATCAAACAACTCTATCAAAAACTCAAGCAATGAACAAGCTCACCATTACATCGACAGCCCAACTTCATCAGTCTTTGGAGCAATTCTATGCCGCCACGGCCGCGCCCGAGGTAATTGACGCTTTGACAGAATATTTCCGCACGCACCCGCAGGTCGAAGCCGAGTTTGAAGCCGATCGCGCCATCATCCTTGCCATGGCCGAGGCAGCAGCCATCGAAGAGCCGGCCGACATGGAGCAACGCATCCTCGATGCCACCTGCGGCAGTCAGCGCCGCCCGATGTGGCAACGCATCCGCCTGTGGCACGCGGCCGCAGCCGCCGTGGTGGCCATCGCCATCGCATCGCTGTGGTTCCTCC
>JBJEKG010000247.1:0-8292 GCA_051878535.1 Muribaculaceae bacterium | reverse complement strand
TGAACTGGTAGCGCAGGCGCACGCCCGATTCCACCTTGTTCACATTCTGACCGCCGGCGCCGCCTGAACGGAAGGTGTCCCACGAGATGAGCGCGGTTTCCACCTTGACTTCGATGGTGTCGTCGACCAGGGGGGTGACGAACACCGAGGCGAACGAGGTCATGCGCTTGCCTTGGGCATTGTAGGGCGACACGCGCACCAAGCGGTGCACGCCGTTCTCGCTCTTGAGGTAGCCGTAGGCGAAGTCGCCTTCCACATTGATGGTGCACGATTTGATGCCGGCTTCGTCGCCTTCGAGCAGGTTGGCGATGGAAGTTTTGTAGCCATGCTTTTCGCACCAGCGCAGGTACATACGCATCAGCATCGATGCCCAGTCCTGACTTTCGGTGCCGCCGGCGCCGGAGTTGATTTTGAGTACGACTCCGAGCTTGTCTTCTTCGCGGCGCAGCATGTTGCGCAGTTCGAGGCTCTCGATTTTTTCGATGGCTTCGGCATAGAGACGGTCGACGTCTTCTTCGTCCACGAGGCCTTCTTTGACGAATTCGAAAGCGGTGGACAGCTCTTCAACGGCGCTTTCCACCTCCTTGTAGCCGTCGAGCCACGCTTGGATGTCTTTGATTTTCTTCATTTGCTTCTGGGCCTCGGCGGGATGCTCCCAGAAATCGGGCACGTGAGTGCGCAGTTCTTCTTCTTCGACTTCTATTTTCTTGCTGTCGATGTCAAAGATACCTCCTCAGCGCCAACTTGCGCTCAAAGGTCTCTTTTAATTGTTCCTGAGTAATCATATTGAGAAAGTATGGTTAAGCGGTTATTTCCGGCTGCAAAGTTACGAAAAATCCGCGAGATATGCAAACGGGGCTCGGCTATCGCCGAGCGGGCAGCTAAAGCTGCCAGGCCTGAGACGAAAAGAAGTAGGCGGGCGGCGTCTTTTTGAAGCTGCTTCGAGCTCTTGCTCGGGCGGGATGGTTACCGGGAGAGGATTTGGAGCTGGCGGCGGACGCTTTCTTCGTGGATGAGGGTCCAGAGTTTGGTCAATAGGTCGGGGGTGAGGCCGAGGTCGGCACCGGCGGCGCAGCGGTCGGCGAGCATGGCGGCGTAGCGCTGAGGCTGCATGGCGGTGAGGTCGTGTTGCTTTTTGATTTGGCCGATTTCGGCGGAGATGTTCATTCGTTGGGCGAGCAAATCGATGAGTTGGTGGTCGATTTGGTCGATGTGTTGGCGGTATTGTTGGAGCAATTGCGTGTGGGCGGGCTCGGCGGAGGTGTTGTGGCGCAGGTGCGACAGCAGCTCGCACAACTGTGCGGGCGTGAGTTGCTGGCGGGCGTCGGAGAGGGCGCACTGCGGGTTGGGGTGTGCTTCGATGATGAGACCGTCGAAGCCCATTTGGATGGCCTCGTTGGCCACGGTTTCCACAAAGTCGGCGCGGCCTGCAATGTGGCTGGGGTCGCAGATGATGGGCAGGGAGGGAATTTGGCGACGGAGCTCGAAGGGAATCGACCAGCGGGGGCGGTTGCGGTAGATGGAGTTGCCGTAGGTGGTGAATCCGCGGTGGATGGCTCCGAGTCGGCGTACTCCGGCGGTGTGGATGCGCTGGAGGGCACCAATCCACAGGTCGGGGTCGGGGCTGACGGGGTTTTTGACCAACACGGCGGGCTTGACCTCCAAGGCGGCGAGGGCGTCGGCGAGCTGTTGCACGGCGAATGGGTCGGCAGCGGTGCGGGCACCGACCCATACGATGTCGATACCGGATTGGAGGGCGAGGTGTAGGTGTCCGGGGGTGGCTACTTCGGTGGCGGTGAGCATACCGGTTGCGGCTTTGGCCTCGGCGAGCCATTGGAGGGCGGGTTCGCCGCAGCCTTCGAATCCGCCGGGATAGGTGCGGGGCTTCCACACTCCGGCGCGGAGCACGCGCACGCCTGCGGCGGCCAATGCTTGCGCCACGGTGAGCATTTGCTCGGCGGATTCGGCGCTACACGGGCCGGCTATGATGAGTCGGCCGTTGGGGTCGAGGCCGGGGATGGGTTGGAGGTTGGAGAAGTCGGCCATATCAGTACCAAGTTACGCCGTTCGACACCGACGAGCGCTTGTCGTACTTGAGGTCGGCAAGCATAGAGGATTTGACGGCAATGTTGAAGGTATAGTTCTTGTATGGGCCGACGGGCACGAACGAAGCGCGCATCTGGAAGCAGTGGAGGTCGCGACCGATGTTGCAGTTCATGTAGGCGATTTTGTGTTGGTCGAAGTCGTATGAGGCGGTGAAGGAGAAGTTCCAGTTGGGCGTAGGTTTGATTGAACCTGATAGCGACAAGTTCTGCGTGATTTTGCCGTTGTATTCGAGCTTTTCCTTGTTGAAGGTGCCGTAGGCGTAATTGATTGAGTAGTTGAGGGTTAGACTCCACGGCACGCGCCATTGGGCGTAGCCTTCGGGGGTGAGTTGGATGTCGCCGGCGGCGGCATCATCGCGACTGCGAGCGTTCTGTTCGCCGGATGGTGGCGGCGAAGCGGCATCGTCGCTGTTGGTTGAGCCGTTGGTGTTATTGGATGATGACTTGCGGCGGAAGGTGTCTTGGTTGAATGTGTAGGAGAACGATGTGCCGGTGGAGGAGAGGCGGCCGATACCTTTGCCGCAGTTCCAGCGTAACTTGTTGACGCGCACGGGGTTGCCGGCGGAGTTGAGCTGGTAGGTGTACACGTCCCAGGTGGCGTTGAGGTTGAGGTTGAAGTTTTTGGTCAACCGCAGCAACATGGATGTGTTGATGTTGGAGAAGTTGAGCGAGTCGGCGGCGAAGTTGTAGCTCTGGGTGAGGGTGAAGTTCTCGATTAGGGAGATTTTCTTTTCGCCGATAGAGTCGTTGGTGAGCACTTTTGCTTCGAGGTTGTTGGCCAACGACCACGACACCACGCCTTGTTTGCCTTGGGCGGGCGTGCCGTAGAGGGCGTTGGGGAAGTATGAGTAGGTCTTGGTTTGCGGGCGGCCTTGGCTGTCGGTGTAGTCGTAGCTGCCGTAGTAGCCGAAGAAGGATGAGCCGAAATCGGGTGCGGCGGAGAGCGATACCGAGGGAGTGAACACGTGGCGAATCATCTTGAGCTTCTTGCCTAAGAAGCCGAGGGGGCGCCAGAAACCGTAGATTTTGGTGTCGAGCGAGAGGGTGGCCGAGAAGTCGTAGACGTTGTAGAAGCTATAAGTGGTGTCGCAGACTTCGGCGGAGGCGTTGGGGTCCCACTGACGGCGCACCTTTTGGGTGTACATGCGGTCGGTGAAGTTGATGCTCGGGGTGATGTTGAGATAGCTGAAGGCGTTGAAGGTGGCCGAGATGGGGATGTTGTGGCGGAAGGCGTTGCGCCAGTCCTTGATGAGGCTCTTCTTGAAGAACACGTTCTGCTGAGCGGTGAGCGAGTTTTGGAACTGGCCGGTGTACGAGAGGCGAATCTTCTCGTACCAGCGCTCGTCGCCGGCGGCTTTCTTGCGTTTGAAGGGGTAGACTTGCGACAGGGTGATGTTCAAGTTGGGGAACGAGACGGACAGGGTGGAGTCCTGAGTACGCTGGCTCACGTTCATCGACGCCGAGAGCGACCACTTCGACTGCGGGAAGCGGTAGGTCATGTTCACAGTCGAACTCTTGGTGTTCTCGGTGAAGGAGTTGGAGTAGTAGGAGTTGAGGTCGTTGCGCGAGTAGGCGGAGGTGGTGAAGTTGACCGAGGCCGAGAGGGTGAGGTTGGGGTTGGCCTTGGCGTCTTGCGAGTGGCTCCACAGCAGCTGGAAGTTGGTTTGGGTGCTGTAGTCGGGTGCGCCCTTGTCGCCGTAGATTGATTTGAGGTAGTTGAGCTGGAACGAGCCGGAGTAGCGGTAACGGCGCACGTAGTTGGAGTTGGCGTTGATGCCCCACGAGCCCTTGGTGTAGACTTCGCCGGTGAGGGCGAGGTCGATGTTGTCGCTGATGGCGAAGTAGTAACCGCCGTCGCGCAGGTAGAAGCCGCGCTGGTAGTCGTCGCCGAATGAGGGCACGATGATGCCGGATTTGTAGCTCGAGGTGAAGGGGAAGTAGCCGAACGGCACGGCGATGGGCAGCGGCAACCCGGCCAGCACCATGTAGGCCGGACCGGTGACGATGTTCTTGCCGGGGTGGACCTTGCCTCGGGTGAGGTTGAAGTAGAAGTGGGGACAGTCGTGGTCGTCGCAGGTGGTGTAGCGACCGTTTTCGATGAAGAAGTTGCCGTCGTCGGTGCGCTTGGTGCGACCGCCGGTGAGGAAGCCTTCGCCCTGCTCGGTGACCACGTCGGTGATGAAACCCTTCTCGCTGACGAAGTTATAACGCATGGTGGCGGCTTGGTAGTCGGCCGAACCGTCGGAGAACACCGGTTGGCCGGTCATGTCGCCCACGGAGTCGGGGACGCCCACGGCATAGACCGTGTTGGTGTGCATATCCATCTCAATATTAGCTGATTGGAGCTTGATGTCGCCGTAGGTGATGGTGCTGTTGCCGTACATCATGGCCGAATCGCGGCGCAGAATCACCAACGAGTCTGATGATGAGAAGTCGACGGCAGTCTCCAAATCGACCTTGTCGACTACCGGGCGGAAGAGCGGCACGAAGGTGTCGACCGGAGTAGCCGGGGAATCGGACTGGGCGAATTGGGCTAATGAGTCTAATTGGGCGGATGGGGCTAATGAGGCCGGCTCGGCGGTGTCCGAGACGGTGGTGTCGGACGCGGCGGGCAAAAGCTGCGCATCGTCGCCGGCCAATACGCCGACAGCTGCCGCCAACTGCGGCAGCAGCACACACATTATTATATATAGCCAGAATTTTCTCAAGTTAAACCGGTTTTGCGAAAATCAACTGCAAAGTTACAACTATTTCCCCACATATACAAATAAAATTCACGCCCCGCCCGCCGCGGAAGTTTAAGACGATTTCTCGCGATTTGCCGGCCGGGTTGGTCCAATCTCACGCAGATTTGGCAGATTTTTCGGAGTGGGCGGCACGCTGGGCAAGGATTCACAGGGGAACAGGAGATTTCGCAGTTTGGTTGAGAAGGGCGACGAACACGAATCTCACGAATTAAAAGATTTGTGTGGATTTTGGCGATTCGTGTTCGTTTTCTCCGCATCCGGATGGCTATCGTCAAAAATCGTTGGGAATGGTCTGAAACTGACTCGCTCCGAAAAATCTGCTAAATCTGCGTGAGATTAAAACGTAGTGACTGCTATGCGGATACTCTGTGTGGTTAGAGTTGGGAGAAGCGGGTATATTTTGTTTTCTTGTACCGCTGACGGATAACTGAGTAGTTCACCGGCATGTGATGTTCTCTTAAATTTGCTTAAATTTCGCACGAAATGCCGGATTTATGCGTTCTTCTCAATAGAAAAGTGTAACTTTGCGATGTAATAATTGTGAATTCATATTATGGAATTAAAGGCTCTGATAGCAGAATGTACTGCATACGATTTTAAGGTTATGCTTGAAGAAAAGAAGCCTAAGAGTTGGTTGAAGAGCGTTAGTGCCTTTGCCAATGGATTGGGCGGTTCACTTTTCTTTGGCATAGGAAATGATGGTTTAGTCAAAGGCCTCAATGATGTGCAGCATGTGTGCGAAGCTATAAGTAGTAAGATTCGGGATTATATGGATCCACTGCCGGAGGTGGAAATGATTCCGCATAATATGGATGGCTTGCACATCTTACAGCTCAAAGTCAATGTAGGGCATTACACGCCATATTACTACGTTGGCGATGGTCAGCGTATAGCCTTTGTGCGGATTGGTGACGAGAGCTTGCCGGCAACAGCAGAACAAATGGTGCGTTTGGTACTGAAAGGCTCGAACAAAACCTACGATTCCCTTCATACGGATTATAAAGCTGAGGACTATTCTTTTACGATTTTGGCGAACACTTTCAAGGACCGCATCAAACAAGAATGGGACAAAAAGTATCTCTTATCGTTTGGACTGGTAACCGGCACAGGTAACCTTACGAATGCAGGTGCATTGTTTGCCGATGATTGCCCATTGTGGCAATCTCGCCTTTACTGTACTCGTTGGGATGGTTTGGAAAAGAATGATGCCATCAACGATGCAGAGTTCACCGGAAACATCCTTATGTTACTCCGCGAAGCTATGAACTTTGTAAAATCCAACACAAAGAAAGGCTGGGAAAAGTTACCTGATAGGCGAAAGAACAAGCCGGAGTATGCTGTGCGAGCCGTTCTTGAAGCTATGGTTAACCATTTCATCCATCGTGACTATACGGTTATGGGTGGCGAGGTACATCTGGATATCTACGATGACCGCCTCACTGTTACATCTCCGGGAGGAATGTATAATGGTATGCTGATCCAGGATTTGGATATCGCAGACGTTTCTTCTGAAAGGCGAAATCCTATCCTTGCAAATGTGATGGCTCAACTTGACTATATGGAGAAGCGCGGCAGTGGCCTTACACGCATTTGCAACGAAACAAAAGCATTGGATGGATATAGAGATGAACTAAAGCCTGTATTCAAATCCACTCCAACTCAATTTCAGACCGTAATCTTTGCCTCTGTTGACAACTCGACTGTCGGAGATAATGTCGGAGACTTGTCGGAGACGGAACTTACTGAACGTCAGTTGAATATACTGAATCTCATCAAAGAGTCACCGACAATAACCGGTAAGCGAATGTCGGAGATATTGGCCGTGAGCCAACGCACCATTGAGCGAGATCTTTCTGCTTTACAAAAGAGTGGAATTCTGAAGCGGGAAGGCAAGGACAATGATGGTATGTGGACAATCGTGAAAACTAAAGTCAACTGATAGGATGGATTATCAATATTTAGTATTCGCTTCTTGTCCGTCTGAGAGTATTTAGAGTGATGCGGAAAAAATCGCAAGTTGCGATATATTCGTTGGCCTCGGGCGTATGCAAATGCCATGAGCCGAGTTAGAGTTGGGAGAAGCGGGTGCGGCGGTGGAGGTAGCGCTGGAGGAGGATGTTGACGCGGCAGTCGGGGCGGCGCAGCAAGTTGACGGAGGCGGAGGCGTCGGGGTAGTCGCGACGCATGCGGGCGAAGTCGCGGTGGGCGCGCCAGATGGCGGCGGCGTTGGCGAAGTCGAAGGTGAGCACGAATTTGGCCCATGCGATGGTGTCGAGCAGGCGGCGGTGCAGCAAGGTGGCGGTACGGTCGGCCGCGGGCAGGTTCTTGTGGAGCATGAGCAGATTGTTGCGGAAATTGAGGTAAGTTTTGCGTGGATTTGACGCAGGTAACGAGCCGCCGCCGAGGTGGTAGACTACCGACTGCGGCACGGCGGCGATGGTGTGGCCCTGCAACTGGATGCGCCAGCACAGGTCGATTTCCTCCATGTGGGCGAAGAATTTGGGGTCGAGGCCGCCGCAGCGGAGGTAGACGTCGGTGCGGACGGTGAGGGCGGCACCGGTGGCCCAGAAAATTTGGCAAGGGGTGTCGTACTGGCCTTCGTCGGCTTCGCAGACGTCGAAGATGCGACCGCGGCAGTAGGGGTAACCGTTGCGGTCGATGAATCCGCCGGCGGCACCGGCGTATTCGAACATCTGTGGCTGCAGACGCGCCAACAGTTTGGGCTGCACGGCGGCCACTTCGGGGTGGGCGTCGAGGTAGTCGGTGAGCGGGGTAATCCAACCCGGCGCGGGCGCGGCGTCGGAGTTGAGCAGCACGGTGATGGGGTAACGCGTGGCATCGAGGGCGCGGTTGTAGCCTTCGGCAAAGCCGTAGTTTTCAGGGAATTGCATCACATCCACGGTGGGAAACTCGTCGGCCAGCACGTGCAGTGATTCGTCGGTGGAGCCGTTGTCGGCCACGATGACGCGGGCCAAGTCGGCCGGAGTGTTGGCGATGACTTCGGGGAGGTATTCGCGCAGGAGCTTGGCGCCGTTCCAATTGAGGATGATGACTGCCACGCGGGGGCAGTTGGTGGGGTTGTATAGGTGGGTCATTGTTGCGGTACGGGGTGTTTCCAGCGGTTGTGGCTCCAGAGCCAGATGGCGGGGTCGCGCCGGATGGTTTGTTCAAGCAGACGGGTGTATTGGCGGGTGAGTTCGCCTTCGGGGAGCTCACCGGGGTGGTCGTAGATGTGGCGGATGGTGATGCGATAGCGGCCGCGGGCGGTATGCTCCATGTCCCAGTAGATGACGGCGGCATCGAGCTTGCGCGCCAAGGTTTCCGTGCCGGAAATCATCAGGGTGGGGCGGCCGAGCAAGGTGGTGAGCACGCCCGGGTCGCCGTGGCTGGGGTGCTGGTCGCTCATAAAGCCCACGTAGAATGTGCCGGAGCGGGTGGCG
>JBJEKG010000246.1:0-1712 GCA_051878535.1 Muribaculaceae bacterium | reverse complement strand
ATCGCCCAATAGCACCACCACAGCACGCGGAGCCTCACAAAAAGGCTTCGCGTGCCTCTTCATTTAAAGAGCCGTGGTTTCCGGCGAAGTTTTTTTTGGTCGGGTGAGAATTTTTTCGTAAATTTGCAGAATCAATACAATTATCTGTCTGACCTTTTATAATACCTTGAATATGAAGAACGTATTGTTTGCTTGCGGTGTGGCGCTGCTGTGCGGCGGTGCAGCGATGGCCGAAACGGTGGCCATCGACGGCACGGAGTACACCGTGGAGCGTAAAATCGACCGCGTGATTGGTCCGGGTACCACGCATCTGCGCTTGCGTCTGCCGGATTACCCCCTGAATGTGAATGTGTTGATGGTCGACGTGACCAATCCCTACAACCGGATTGAGACCACCGTGGCGAAGGAGTCGTCGCGCGGCACCGAGAGCTTGGTGAGTGCCGCCACGCGCCAAAGCTACGAAGGCCATCGCGCCTTGGCCGGCGCCAATGCCAACTTCTGGATAGTGGGCAGCCAGCCCGAGGGCGCCGTGCTGTCGGGCATCACCCGCAACGTGTCGCTGCGCAACGGCAAGCTCATCACCGAATCCAACCAGCACCGCGACCAGTGGGACGGCGGCACCATGCGCACCGGCATCGTGGGCTTGAGCTACGACCGACAGATGTACGTGCAACCGTGCACCTCCACCATCCAAGTATGGAGCGACCGCTTTGCCGCCACCGAGGTGCACCAATGCAACAAGGGCGTGTGGAACGACGAAATGGCCATGTACAACAGCCATTACGGCGCCTCGACCGCCTTCATCCCCCTGTGCTATAAAGCCGGTACGAACGAGTACGCCATCGACACGGCCAACGACGCCACCGAGGTGCTGCTCGACTTTGCCGACGGCGGCGAGTGGGTAAGCGGAGCCGCCATGCAGTTCGTAGTGAAAGAAGTGCGCACCGAAGCCGGCCACGGCTGTATCGGCGACCACGACCTCGCTTTGGTGGGTCGCGGCGACAACGCCTCCACCTTGGCGCTGTTGGCCGAAGGCGACGTGGTCAACTTGGAATACAACTGGACGTTCGACCCCAACGGCACGTCCGTAACCCCCCGCTTGGAGCAAGCCGTGGGCGGCAACGCCTTGGTGATGCTCAACGGCGAACTGCTCGACGCTAACTACAACGAGGAGTACAACTCGATGGTGTACTCCCGCACCGGCTATGGCTGCTCGGCCGACGGCAAGACGCTCTACATCATCGTCATCGACAAGAGCACCGACCCGGTGTACGGCACCTCCAAAGGGTGCTCCACCGCGGTGATGTGTCAGATAGCCAAGTGGCTCGGCTGCGACGACATGGCCAACTTCGACGCCGGCGGTTCGGCCGAGATGATGGTGAACGGCGCCATCGAGAACAAGACCACCGAGGGCACACCCCGTGCGGTGGCCAACGGCTGGATGGTCTACTCCATCGCTCCGGAGGACGACCCCGCGCCCACACCCGCGCGGTTGGAGTTCTACGACGTGGAGCTTACTCAACCCATCTACGCATCGGCCACCCCCGCCGTGATTGCTTACGACCAATACGGTGCGGTGATTTCGTATGCCTACACCGACATCACCTTCACCTGCGATGAGGCCATCGGCTCGTGCTCCGGCAACGTGTTCACCGCCGCCGGCACGGCAGCCACCGGCACACTCACCGCCCACTGCGGTGATGTGAGCGTGT
>JBJEKG010000245.1:0-8328 GCA_051878535.1 Muribaculaceae bacterium | reverse complement strand
CGGCCAAACGCGCCACGTGGATACCGAAACTGTGCTCCGACCCGCCCTTGGCTATCTTGCGCAGGAACACCACCTTGCCGTCGATTTCCTTGACGGACACGTTCACATTAACGATGCGCGGATGCGAACTCTCCATCTCGTTGAGCTCGTGGTAGTGGGTGGCAAAGAGGGTTTTGGGGTGCAGATTGCCGAAGTCGTGGATGTATTCCACTATGGCCCAGGCAATTGAGATGCCGTCGTAGGTGGAGGTGCCGCGGCCCAACTCGTCGAAGAGGATGAGCGACCGTTGGCTCATATTGTTGAGAATGGCGGCGGCCTCGTTCATTTCCACCATGAAGGTGGATTCGCCCAAGGAGATGTTGTCGGACGCCCCCACGCGGGTGAAAATTTTGTCGACGATGCCGATGTGGGCGCTCTCGGCGGCCACGAAGCAGCCCACCTGCGCCATAATCACATTCAGCGCCGTTTGGCGCAACAGAGCCGATTTACCCGACATGTTCGGGCCGGTAATCATCATTATCTGCTGGCTGTCGTTGTTGAGGGTGATGGAGTTGGAGATATACGGCTCACCTGCAGGCAGTTGGCGCTCGATTACCGGGTGGCGAGCCTCGGTCAGCGCTATCTCCAACGAATCGTCGACCACCGGCCGGCAGTAGTGGTTCTCGGCCGACACGCGAGTGAACGAGTTGAGCACGTCCAACCGTGCCAACAGTGCCGCATTAAGCTGCAGCGCCGGAATGAATCCGGCCACAGCCGTCACCAACTCGGCAAACAGCCGCGCCTGGATGGCGTCAATCTTATCTTGCGCCGTGAGGATTTTCTCCTCGTACTCTTTGAGTTCCTGGGTGATATAGCGTTCGGCATTCACCAAGGTCTGCTTGCGAATCCACTCGGCGGGCACCTTCTCGCGGTGGGTGTTGGTCACCTCAATGTAGTAGCCAAACACGTTGTTATAACCTATCTTGAGCGAGGGAATGCCGGTGGCTTGGCTCTCGCGCTGCTGGATTTGCAGCAGGTAGTCCTTGCCGGAGTAAGCTATGGAGCGCAACTCGTCCAATTCGGCGTCGACACCGCTGAGGATGAACTCGCCGCGGGCGGCCACCGGCGCGACGTCGCGGATTTCGCGCGAGATGCGGTCGCGGATGGTGGCGCAGGGATTGAGCTGCTCGCCAATGGTGCGCAGAGCCGGCTCGTCGGAGCGCAGGCAGATATTCTTGATAGGCTCCACGGCCTGCAACGCGTTGCGAATCTGCAAGATTTCGCGCGGACCGATGCGGTCGGCCGCCACCTTGGAGATGAGGCGCTCCAAGTCGCCCACGTGAGCCAAATGGTCGTGGATTTCCTCGCGGTCGTCGGGGCTGCGGAAGAAGGCATCAACCACGTTGAGCCGCTCGTTGATTTGCTTGATGTCCTTGAGCGGAAACAGCAACCAGCGGTGCAACGTGCGCGAACCCATGGGCGTGACGGTGCGGTCCAACACGTCGAGCAAGCTCTTACCGTCTTCGTCTAACGGGTTGATTAGCTCCAAGTTGCGCACGGTGAAGCGGTCCAACCGCACGTAACGGTCTTCCTCAATACGCGCTATCGAAGTGATGTGGCCGATGCGCTGGTGCTGGGTGATGTCGAGGTAATGCAGGATGGCGCCGGCGGCCACGATAGCGTCGGGCATATTGTGGATGCCGAAGCCCTTGAGCGAGGTGGTGCCAAACTGCTTCTTGAGGCGGTCGTTGGCGGCGTCGGCGGTGAAAATCCAGTCGTCGAGCTCAAACATCAGGTAGCGGTCGGTCAACTCGGCGGCGGTGCGGTCTTTCAATCCGCGCTGCACCAACAGCTCCTTCGGCGCCATGTTGGCCATAATTTTGTCTACATAGTCGGTCGAGCCCTCGGCGGTGAGAAACTCGCCGGTGGAAATATCCAAGAATGCCACGCCGGTGTGCTTCTTGCCCTGGTGAATGGCCGCCAAGAAGTTGTTCTCGCGGTGCGACAACACGTTGTCGTTCATCGCCACACCCGGCGTCACCAACTCAGTGATGCCGCGCTTCACCAATTTCTTGGTGGCCTTCGGGTCCTCCAACTGCTCGCAGATGGCCACGCGCTTGCCCGCCCGCACCAACTTGGGCAGGTACGTGTCGAGCGCATGGTGTGGGAAGCCGGCCAACTCCACATGCTGTGCCGAGCCGTTGGCCCGCCGCGTCAGCGTGATTCCCAAAATCTCCGAGGCGGTAATAGCATCATCGCTGAAAGTTTCGTAGAAGTCGCCTACGCGGAAAAGTAGCACAGCATCCGGATGCTTTTGCTTCATCTCCAAATACTGCTTCATCAGTGGTGTCTCAACTATTTTCTTGGCCATAATTCAAGAGCTAAAATCATACAAAGTTACAAAATTTCGCCCAATTGCGAAAATTTTCCGGCTAAAAAAGTTGGTCGCCGGTCACCACGCTCTGCACCGCGCCACTGTACATATTCTGCCGCAGGCCGTAGGTGGTGATAATGGTGAGATGCGGATTGCGGCGGCGGCCGCTTTGGGTAAGGTATGCGTCCACCTTGTTGCGCAGCTCCAAATCATACTGCTTGTCGATGGCAAACTCGCTGCCGTAATACTTTATTTCACAGACGTTTGCCACGCGGTCGTCGCGGTCGATGAGCATGTCGATTTGCGCATGGCAATCGGCCGCTTTGCTCAGCCACGGAGCAATTTCGGTGTGCACACCGGCTATGCCCAAGGCTTGCTTAATCTTGTCGACGTGGACGTAGCACACGTTTTCGAAAGCCAACCCGCGCCAGGTGTTGAGCGTGGCGTTGTGCAGGTTGTGCTGCCAGAAGCCGTCGCCATTGTCGGTGCGGTCGATAAAGAAGATGTAGAACAGTGTGAACAGGTCCACCAACTTATATCTTGTGTCGCGCGAGGAGCCGCCGATGGGCTTGTACTTGATGATAAAGTCGCCGGCCTCGAGCGCTTGCAACATCTTGGTGATGGCAGCGCCGGAGCTCATCCCCATCCCCTCACAAATCTCTTTGCGGGTCAACCCGCGGCGCGTCTTGCCAATCACGCGCACCAACTGGGTGTAGCGCTCGCTGTCGGAGAAGAGCGACTTGAACAGCCGCTCGAACTCCAATTGCAACTTGCCGCCGTGGTTGAAAAACAGGTTGTCGATATTCTGCCCCACACTCAGCCCACGCTCGAAGTAGGAGAGGTAATACGGAATGCCGCCCACAGCCATGTAGGCTTGGATGGTGTCGTAGTGGTCATAAACGATATGGCGCTGCTTAAAAAAGGCATCGGTTTCGCCCAACGAAAAGGGGGCGAGGTGTATCTCGCAAGTGGTGCGCCCATACAGGCCGGAGGTGTTGTTCAACAAGCGGTCATTAATCCACGAAGTGGCACTGCCGCTCACTATCAGCATCAAGTTCTTGCGACCTGCTCCCCAGCCGTTCCAAAAGTGCTCAAAAGCAGTGACAAATCCCGACCGCGGCGTATCCATCCACGGCAGTTCATCGATGAACACCACCTGCCGCCGCGAGCGCGGCTTGCGCTCCAACATCTCGCGCAACCATTGGAACGCTTCTATCCAATCCGCCGGCGCTTCTTTGTGGTAATCGCCGGCGGTGCGAAGGGATTCTCCAAACACCCTAAGTTGCTGATGGTAAAGCAGTTCAGTATTGCCTTGCTCAAGCTCAAATGGCGACAGCGCCGTGTGATGCAGCGCCATCTTGCCCGCAAACAATTCCCTCACCAGGAAGGTTTTGCCCACGCGACGCCGGCCATACACTACCACAAACGCCGACCGCCCGGAGCGGTGAATCTCCATCAACTTCGATATTTCGCGCTTGCGCCCTATGATTTCCAGTGCCATATCTTTTAAAAATTAATCTGCCGCAAAGGTACAAAAAATTACGATTCCGGCAAAATAATTTCGCAAATTATTCTGCCGCAATCGTTCTTTTTACCCCGATTCCGGCACTTTTATTTCCGCAAACAACCAAGCCAAACCGCCAAATTTACCCCGAATTTGGCGGTTACAATCCCCAAATTCGGGGTGAATTTGGGGATTTGAATCATTTATTAGTAAGTTTTTTCTTTTGTTGGAATTAGCTGAGGAAGGCCAGCGCTTGGGCACCTTGACCGCCGTTGACCCAGGTGCGGACCACGCGGTGGCGGGTGGCGTAGCCGTTTAGCGGGGTCCAGCCGCAAAGGCTGCACACATCGGCATCGGTGATGGTGTACGGTTCGGCAAGGCGTTCAACTATCGTCATATCAGCGTAATAGCCCTCGCGCAGGTAGCCGCGGCGTTCAATGCCGAACAGTTCAGCGGGGCAATTGGCCATACGGTGAGCCACCAGCGTCGGCTCGAATAAATCGAGCATCGATACCAAGGAGAATTGCACCATCGGCGCACCGCTCACTGCGTGGAACACGTCGCCCTCTTTCTCGCTGAGCAGATGCGGCGCGTGGTCGGTGGCCACGATGTCGAGCCGTCCTTGGCGCAAGGCTTCGCGCAAAGCCTCACGGTCGGCCGCCGATTTCACCGCCGGATTCATCTTGATGCGCGCGCCGAGGCGAGCGTAATCGTCTGTGCACCAGAGCAAATGGTGGGGCGACACCTCGCCGGTAATCTGCCGTCCGACGGGCGAATCAGCCGGGTCGAACAGCCGGGTTTCGGCCGCAGTGGTGATATGCGCCACGTGCAAACGCGTGCCATAGTGCGCGGCCAGCTCCATGGCTCGTTCGGTGGCGGCCACGCAGGCTTCCACCGGTCGCAGCCGCGAGTGGGCGGAGATATCGGATGCATCGAGGATGGGGCGCAAGCGCGCTGTCACCTCGTTGATGACGTTCTGGTCTTCGGCATGCACCACCACGCGGCCAGGTTGGTCGGCAAATACTGCCCGCAACGCTTCGCGTTCGGCCAGCAGCATATTTCCGGTCGACGAACCCATAAACACCTTGACAGCAGCCACTTGCGAGTAGTCAGCACGTTGCAATTCGGCCAAATTCGTACTGGTTGCGCCGAGCATGAAGCCGTAGTTGGCCGCCGATGAAGCCTCGGCGCGTTGCATCTTGTCCTCCCACGCCGCGAGGGTCGTGGTGGTGGGCACGCAGTTGGGCATATCGATATAAGAAGTGACACCGCCGGCCACGGCAGCTGCGCTCTCCGAGGCGATGGTGGCCTTGTGCGTCAAGCCCGGTTCGCGGAAGTGCACGTGGCAGTCGATGGCGCCGGGCAGCAACATCGCTCCGCGAGCGTCCACCACTTCGCAATCGCGCGGCCGGTCGTCGCGATACTCGCCACGGCCAATCTGCGCAATGCGTGCACCATCGGTGCGAAGCCAACCGGCAAACGGCGCTTCTTCACCGCTGACAATCAGCGCATTATGTATCAGCACATTCATTCTTGCTTGGAATAATCGGGGTACTTATGCCAGAGGCTGTGCCACTTGAGGCGAATCACCCCAAACACGGCCTCGCCGAAGATACCGCTGCTCATTTTCGAAGTGCCGAGCACGCGGTTCACAAAGATGATGGGCACCTCGGTAATCTTGAAGCCATACTTGTAGGCGGTGAATTTCATCTCGATTTGGAAGGCGTAGCCCTTGAAACGCACCTGGTCCAACGGCAGCGCCTCGAGCACACGGCGGCGGTAGCACACAAATCCGGCGGTGGTGTCGTGCACCGGCATGCCGGTGATAAAGCGGACATATTTCGAGGCGTAGTACGACATCATCACGCGCCCCATGGGCCAGTTCACCACGTTCACACCGGTCACATAGCGCGAGCCGATGGCCACGTCGGCACCGTCCACGGCCGTCGCCTTATAGAGCTTGAGCAAGTCCTGCGGATTGTGCGAAAAGTCGGCATCCATCTCGCAGATGTAGTCATATCCCTGCTGCAGAGCCCACTTGAACCCGGTGATATACGCCGTGCCCAAGCCCAACTTGCCCGTGCGCTCGATGAGGTTGACTCGCCCCGGATTCGCCGCAATTTTTTCGCGGACGATGGCGGCAGTGCCGTCGGGCGAGTTGTCATCAATGACCAACACGTCGAAATCGTGCTCCAAAGCGAGAACCGCGTCAATGATGGCCGCCGCGTTCTCACACTCATTATACATTGGGATAATAACCACCGCCTCATGCGCGGTATTCGATGCTTTTGTGCTCATAATCAATGAATTGTACTACAGAAACAAGCCACACCGCCCATTTCCACTGCAAAAGTAACAAAAAATCACCACATAGCCAAAAAAAAATGCTCCAACCCCATCCCCCACCCCAAAACCAAGGGGTCGCAAAGCACCGCCTCCCCTTCTTTTCGTCTCAGGCTTCGACGCTTAGCGTCGCTCTCGGCGAAGCCGAGAAACCGCCGCGCGGAGCTTTTTTTTGCACCCGCTTCGAGCTCCTGCTCGAAAAGCACACCCCGCACAAAAACGAAGCACGAGGCTGTCGTCGCGACGCCCCGTACTCAATACACAATTATCTATAAAACAACTATTTTTTGCTACTTATATATTACCTTAAAACTTTCAGAATTTTGGTCACTCTACGCAATGAGTTATCGTGCTGCCAAATAATGACAACCGGCCATCACGTCGAGCGGACGAGTTCTGAAAATGGATAGTACTTGGGTTATTGGAGAACGTTAGGTAGTCTCATCTATACACCCGATATTTTGGCGATGTCATTTATTAGCGATGCAAATTTACAACACTTTTCACAATTTTGTATCATTTACTTGGTTAAAAATTCTTAACAAAGGCAAGATTTTTCACCTCTCCCTCACTTTTTTCTATCTTTTTGACGTACATTTGCAAAAATTTAAACATTTTTCTTATGGCACTCCGTATTATCCCCGACGACCGCATCGACAATAACCTGCCCGTTACCTCCTCATATTGGTGGGGCGACCCCGACATGATCGTCGACGATGAAGATTCCTTCGAATGGCCTCACACCGCCGACGGCACCGACCTCATATTCATCGGCCAAATCAACCTCGCCGACATCCCCTTTGAAACTCCCCTTCCATACGAAGGCCTCCTCCTTTTCTTTGCCGACATCGACTACTTCCTCGGCAACTACGATGCCGACCCATGCGGCGGTATCGGCCTCTGGCCCAAAGGCGCCTGCCGCGTAATCTACTACCCCAAAGAGCAGTTCAACGAAATCATGCGCGTGCACTTTGTCATCAACAACCAGCCATGCACACCCCGCGCGCGCCGCATTGACATCGATGTATGCGAATCACGCGACTACGGAATCAAACTCTTCGGCCGCCCCGCATGCTTCGAGTGGTTCGACTGGCCCGACCCTTGCGAAGGTTGGAAACTCCTGCTTCAAGTCGACACCGAAGAACTACCCGACCACACCCTCCGATTCTACGACGACGGCCTCCTCTACTTCATCATCGACCCCGACGACCTGCGCCACGCCCGCTTCGACCGCGTCCGAGCCTTCCTCTACACCACTTAGTGGCCTTTTGTTCACTTTTTTACTAAATTTTGAAGTAAAATTGTAAAATTATGTTAAAGTGGTGGAAGTTTGTGCGTTTTTTCATTTTTTTACTGTAACTTTGCTAAAAATTCAATAACGAAAACAAAAATACCACTTCGACATACATATTATGGAAAAAATCGACAACCTCGACCGAAAGATTCTACACATTATCATGCGCAACGCTCGCATCCCCTCAAAGGATGTGGCCGTTAGTTGCGGTGTGTCGCGCGCCGCAATCCACCAGCGCATCCAGCGCCTGATCGAACTCAACGTCATCACCGGCTCCGGATACCGCGTTAACCCAAAGGTCTTAGGCTATTCCACTTGCACTTACATCGGCGTCAACCTCGAACGTGCCGCCACCTACCGCGACGTCATCCCCGAATTCGAAAAAATACCCGAAATCGTGGAATGCCACTTCACCACCGGCCCATACACCATGCTCATCAAACTCTACGCCCGCGACAATGAGCACCTGATGGACCTGCTCAACAACAAAATCCAAATGATTCACGGCGTCACCGGCACCGAAACCCTCATCTCCCTCGAGCAATCAATCGCCCGCGAAATCCCCACCAACTACGTAGAAGAATAACACCCCCATCCCTATACCCCCGGAGGGACGAGCCACCACCCCACCCACGGCCGTCCCTCCATTTTTTTGCCCCAACCCAGCCACCACCCACCGGTAGTGCCGCGGCTTGCTGCGGCATTACCGCATGGCCCACCTGTGCCACCGCTTCTTTTGGAACAATGTAAAAAATCGGTTGAAATGTTAAAACTTAGGAGTAAGCTTACAGAGAAAGTATGTCAAAAGTCTGGTCTGTGAAGCACAGCGTGCAA
>JBJEKG010000244.1:0-8441 GCA_051878535.1 Muribaculaceae bacterium | reverse complement strand
ATCTCCTGTCCTCCTGTGGATTTTTCCGCGCACGTTCGGCCACACCTGGACTTTTGACACACTTTCGTTCGGCTTCCGCGCCGCCACAGAACCCGCGGCTGCGCGTTTACATCTGCTCGCGGGCCCAGCGGCTTAGTTCGCCTAAGATGGGCACTAAGGTTGTGCCTTTTTCGGTGATGGAATAGAAGGCCGACTTAATTCATAATGCTTAATTCATAATGCATAATTCTTAATTCATAATGCATAATGCATAATGCATAATGCATAATTCAGGGTGTAGGATGGGGCGATAGAAGCCGATTCTTACTTGCTGACTGCCGTAAGCAGCGCCTTGACTGCGTTGCTTGCGGCTTCTTTTACATTATTTTATACATATATTTACGCGTGTAAGTATTTTTCCGGCTCAAACTATTGTGGGATTTCGGAATATTTGCTAAATTTGCAAGAAATTTGTAACAACGTATCTATATGATAGATTTCATACCCTGTCTTGCTGTGTTTGATGCGGCATCATTCTTTCAATGGTTTGTGGAGAATGCCGGCTATGTGCTGGTGTTCGTGTTTATGGTCATTGAGAGTTCGTTCGTACCGTTTCCGTCGGAAGTGGTTGTGCCGCCCGCAGCTTACTTGGCCGCAACCAAGGGCGATATGCACATCGTCGGCGTGGTGTTAGCCGCCACCGCCGGAGCCTTGGTCGGAGCACTCATCAACTACTACCTTTCGCTGTGGATTGGTCGCCCGCTGGTTTACCGCTTCGCTGAATCCGCTGTGGGCAACGTGTGCCTTCTCAATCGAGCCAAAGTGGAGAACGCCGAGCGCTACTTCGACCGCCACGGTGCTATCTCCACCTTCATCGGTCGCTTGGTGCCCGCCGTGCGCCAGCTTATCAGCATTCCCGCCGGTTTGGCTCGTATGAACGTGGCCAAATTTGCCCTGTTCACATCCTTGGGCGCGTTGGTGTGGAACGTGGTGCTGGCCGGTCTGGGTTGGTGGCTTTCCACATTCGTTTCCCTCGAAGATTTATACGAACAAGTAGAACGTTATAACCATTACCTCACCATTGCCGGTTTGATTATCGGCGCCTTCTGCGTGTTATTCATTATCTGGCGCGTAATCCAACATCGTCGCGCTCAGCAACAATCTCAACAATCTGAATCATAACTCACCATGATAGTATCCCCGTCGCTTCTCTCGGCCGATTTCGGCCATCTGGCCGATGATATCGCCATGCTCAACCGCTCTGCCGCGCAGTGGCTTCACTGCGATGTGATGGACGGCACCTTCGTGCCCAACATCTCCTTCGGCTTCCCCGTAATCAAGGCCATGAGCAAGCTCACCGACAAGCCTTTAGACGTGCATCTGATGATTGTGCAACCGGAGAAATACATCTCGGCTGTGCGCGATTGCGGCGCCGCCATCATGAATGTGCATCAGGAAGCATGCCTGCACCTCGACCGCACTGTCCATGCCATCCGCCAAGCCGGTATGAAGGCAGCCGTCACCCTCAATCCGTCCACACCGGTCTCCACCCTCGAAGACATCATCACCGAGGTGGATATGGTGTTGCTGATGAGCGTCAACCCCGGTTTCGGTGGCCAATCCTACATTGAAAACACTTACGCCAAGATAGCCCGCTTGCGCAAGCTCATTGCCGATTCCGGCTCCAAAGCCCTTATCGAAGTGGACGGCGGTGTGAACTTGGCCAACGCGCCCAAATTGGCTGCCGCCGGCGTAGATGTGTTAGTGGCCGGCAGCGCAGTGTTTGGCGCGGCCAATCCCGAAGACGTCATTGCCCAAATGGCCGCCCTTTAATTCCTTTTAGTAACTAACTTTATCCTCGATAGAAATGTCGAACAACTCAGACATCGACGTAGAAATGGGTTCGGTGCCCGGTCCCACCCGCCGCCGCAAGAAGAAAGCTGCGGCTCCGACGCCGCAACCGGCTGCCGACACCGCTGCCGTTGCCGCCCCCGTCGACGATGCCCCCGCTGCGGAATCGGCATCGTGCAGTAAACCGGCCGCCAATACTCGCAACGACCGCCGGCAAGTCAACTCGTTCATCGAGTTGATCACCTCCAAACGCTTCCACACGGCCATCGGCCTCATCCTCTTGGCCATCGCCGTCACCATGGGCATCTCCGCATTCATATATGTGCGCACCGGTGTTGCCGACCAAAGCCTTGTCACCAATCAATCGTTGGCGCAGGTGGCCGAGCATGCCGAAGAGGTAACCACCACCGGCGGCGCATTCGGCGCGTGGGTGGCACACGCACTGCTGGTCGACACCTTCGGCATCGGCTCATTTATATTAGTAGTATATACGCTTCTGCTTTCGTTCGCCCTCTTCGGCTTTATGAAAGTGCGTTTCTGGTCGTTTAGCTTCAAATGCCTGTTCACGACAGTGGCGCTATCCATCATTGCCGGGCTGTTTACTTTCAACCTCGACACCCCCTTCCACTGGGGCGGTTCGCATGGCCATTACGTCAATGCATTGCTTATGCAGTATGCCGATATCTTGGTGGCATACATCCTCACATTCCTGTTAATCAGCTTGTTAGTGGTGATATACATCAGCCAAATCATCAGCTGCTACAACCAGCTGAGCGGCAAGGTGCGCCGCGCTCATGATGCTATGGTCAACACTGCTCGCAGCGAGCGCACTCCCCACGTTGAGCCGCAAGACGTGCCGGATTCCACCTCCTCGTTGCCCGTGGCTCTCGATGCCGACACCCCCGCCGACAATGTTGCCGAGCCTATGACGCCTGCGGCCGACCCCGTGGTAGGTTTCACAATTGATGACCTGTCGCAAGAGCAACCCTCGGCGCCCGTCACCCCGCTTGATGTGCCCGACGAGCCCGAGCAACCTACCGTTGCCGCTGAGCCGGAGGAATCCGCTGAGCCGGAGGACGTTCCCGCCGGTACGGTGATTGTTACCGACGCTGCGCCCGAAATCAGCATCGACACACCCGATGACAGCCAGCCAGCCGAACCACAACCTTCCGAACCGGTCGACCCTGAGTTCACCATCAACGTGGCCGAACTCGGTGCTAACCCCGACCCCGCCAATAACACTCCCGCCGAGCAACTTCCGCCAATCAACGTGCGCGACGAGCTCAGCAGTTTCCAATTCCCCTCGGCCAAGTTGCTCATCGACCGCCCGATTACCAAGGTAATCGACGAACAAGAGCAGAACGATAATAAAGAACTGATTGTGAAGACATTGCGCGACTACGGCATCCCCATCTCGCGTATCGAAGCCACCATCGGCCCCACAGTCACCCTCTACGAAATCGTGCCCGCCGAAGGCGTGCGCATCGCCCAAATCAAGCGCCTCGAGGACGACATCGCCCTGTCGCTCTCGGCCTTAGGCATCCGCATCATCGCCCCTATCCCCGGCAAAGGCACCGTCGGCATCGAAGTGCCCAACCGCGAGCCGCAAACCGTGTCGATGTTCTCCGTGATTAACTCCCGCAAGTTCCGCGAATGCCAAATGGCTCTGCCCATGGCCCTCGGCGCCACCATCAACAACGACATCTTCATCGAAGACCTCGCCCGCATGCCCCACATGCTTGTGGCCGGTGCCACCGGTCAAGGTAAGTCGGTGGGTCTCAACTGCATCATCGCCTCGCTCCTCTACAAGAAGCACCCCGCCGAGCTCAAGTTCGTGCTCATCGACCCCAAGATGGTGGAATTCAGCCTCTACTCGCGCCTCGAACGCTACTACTTGGCTAAGCTACCCGACGAAGAAGACGCCATCATCACCGACCCCATGAAGGCTCTGTCGACCCTCAGCGCCCTGTGCGTGGAGATGGACAACCGCTACGACCTGCTCAAAGACGCCGGCGTCCGCACTGTGGTTGAGTACAACACCAAATGGGTGGAACGCCGCCTCAACCCCAAGAACGGTCACAAATACATGCCCTACATCGTGGTTATCGTCGACGAGTTTGCCGACCTCATCATGACCGCCGGCAAAGAAATCTCCGTGCACATCGCCCGCATCGCGCAGAAAGCACGCGCCGTGGGTATCCACATGATTATCAGCACTCAACGCCCGTCAACTGACGTCATCACCGGTATGATTAAGGCCAACTTCCCCGCCCGCATCGCTTTCCGCGTGGCCTCCGGCATCGACAGCAAAACCATCCTCGACCGCCCCGGCGCTCACCGTCTCATCGGTCGCGGCGATATGCTCTTCACTCACAACAGCAAGCTGGAACGCGTGCAGTGCGCATTCATCGACACCCCCGAAGTCGAAGCTCTCGTCGACTACATCTCGCGCCAGTCGAGCTACACCTCCGCTTACCTCCTCCCCGAGCCGGAAAGCTCGCAGAACGGTGGTGTAATCTCCGATGACCTCAGCCGCCGCGACGAAATGTTCGAAACCTGTGCTCGATTCGTGGTCACCAACTCCACCGCTTCCACTTCGTCGCTCCAGCGTCGCTTCAGCATCGGTTACAACAAGGCCGGCAAGATTATGGACCAACTCGAAGCCGCTCACATCGTTGGTCCCGCCGACGGCCAGCGCCCCCGCGCCGTGCTTATGGACAGCGAAGCCCTCGAAGCATTCCTCAGCCAACTCTCCTGATTATGAAACATACCCTCACACTCATTTTTATAGTTCTCGCTGCGTTCTCTGCGTCGGCCGCATCCTCAGCCGAGCAATTGATGGCTCGGTGCGCCAAGGCCGTGAACGACGCGCCGTCGCTCACCGTGGCCTTCACCCTCAGCGCCGGGCAGTCCACCTCGTCATGCACCATGATTATCGCTCGCCAGCGATTCACCCTCCAATCGCCCGAAATGACCGTGTGGTACGACGGCTCAACCCAGTGGACCTACATCGCCTCCGACCGCGAACTCTCCATCACCGAACCCACGCCCGACGAGCTGTTGGAGTGCAACCCCTTCGCCATCGTCAACTACTACTCACAATTATATAATGTGCGAACCGTGGCCGGCAAGGCCAACACCGTGGAGCTTACGCCCAAGCGCGCCGGCACTTCCATCCGCCGCGCCACCGTCACCATCAACCCCGACACCTCGCTCCCCGCGGCCATCAACGGCACTTTGGCCAACGGTCACACATTTTCAGTAAAAGTAACCTCCGCCACTCGTGGTGGAAATCTCCCGGCATCCACATTCATCTACAACAAAAACACCCATCCGGCCGTTATAACTAACGACCTGCGTTAACTATTACATCCGAAAGTAAATCAACACATTAATATATGGAAACAACCAAATGCCTGATTATAGGCTCCGGCCCTGCCGGCTACACCGCCGCCATCTACGCTTGCCGAGCCAACCTCAGTCCCATTCTCATTGAGGGCCCGTCCCCCGGTGGACAACTCCTCCAAACCACCGAAGTCGAAAACTTCCCCGGCTATCCTCAGGGTGTCACCGGCAACCAGCTCATTGAAGACTGCCGCAACCAAGCCCTCCGATTCAATGCCGACATCCGCCCCGGCACAGTGACCAACGTCGATACCACCGCGCGTCCGTTCGTAGTCACCTTGGCCGACGGCACCACCATCGCCGCCCAAACCATCATCGCCGCCACCGGTGCCACTGCCCGTTACCTCGGCCTCCCCGATGAAGACAAGTACCAAGGCTTGGGCGTGAGCGCTTGCGCCACCTGCGACGGCTTCTTCTACCGCAACCGTGTGGTGGCTGTGGTAGGCGGCGGCGACACCGCTTGCGAAGAAGCCCTCTACCTTGCCGGCTTGGCCAAAAAGGTGTACCTCATCGTGCGCAAACCCTTCCTCCGTGCGTCCAAAATCATGCAGGAACGCGCTCTCAGCAACCCCAAAATCGAAGTGCTTTTCAACACCAACACCGAAGGCCTCTTCGGCGACGAATACGTGGAAGGCGCACACGTGGTTGAACACGTTGGCACACCCGAGGAACGCCACTACGACATTGCTATCGACGGCTTCTTCCTCGCCATCGGCCACAAGCCCTGTTCCGACTTCTTTGGCGGTGCCGTCGAAACCGACCAAGCCGGTTTCATCAAAACCAACTCACCTTCCACCGCCACCAATATCCCCGGCATCTTTGCTGCCGGCGACGTGGCCGACCCCGCTTACCGTCAAGCCATCGTGGCTGCCGCTTCCGGTTGCCGCGCCGCTATCGACGCCGAGCACTTCCTCTTAGCCAACGCATAAGCACACACTCAGCCAATGGCGCGTTATGACTATCTGATTGTTGGAGCCGGCCTCTTTGGCTCGGTGTTCGCCCACGAAGCCCGCGAAGGCGGCAGATCTTGCTTAGTGATCGACCGCCGCGAGGCCGTGGGCGGCAATATCCGCTGCGAAGAAATCGACTCCATCAATGTGCACCTCTATGGCGCTCACATCTTCCACACCGACCATCAACGCCTTTGGAAGTATGTGACCCGCTTCGTGGAGATGAACAACTACATCAACTCGCCGATTGCATTCAACAACGGCCGGATATACAACCTGCCGTTCAATATGAACACATTCTATCAGCTCTGGGGCGTGACCACCCCGGCTGAGGCCAAGGCCGAAATCGAACGCCAACGCGCTCCATTCGGTCATATTTCCAAACCTGCAAATCTCGAAGAACAAGCTCTAAAGCTTTGTGGCAGAGATATCTATGAACTATTAATCCGTGACTACACCGAGAAACAGTGGGGCTGTAAATGCTCCGAGCTCCCGGCATTCATCATCAAACGCATACCATTACGTTTCACCTTTAACAATAATTAATTTAACGACCAATACCAAGGCATTCCCATCGGCGGCTACAATCGCCTGATCGACGCACTCCTTAGCAACGTAGAAGTCCGTACCGATACCGACTTCCTTGCCGACCGTTCCAACCTCGCTCAATTGGCCGATAAAATCATCTTTACCGGATGCATCGACCAATTCTACGACTACTGCTTCGGCCCGCTTGCTTATCGCTCGCTCCGTTTCGAGCATCAGCGCCTCGATGTCCCCGACTTCCAAGGTAATGCCGTAGTAAATTACACATCTGCAAATCAACCGTTTACTCGTATTATCGAACACAAACACTTCGAGTTTGGCAACCAACAACACACCATTATCACTCGCGAATATTCCGAAACTTTTGAATTGGGACGTGAACCGTATTATCCGGTGAACGATAATGCCAACACTGCCATCTACGCCAAATATCAGCACAGAGCCGCAGCCGAGGCAAACGTGCGTTTCGGAGGGCGCTTGGGCTCGTACTCATACCTCGATATGGACGACACCATCGCCGCCGCTCTCGCACTCTGGGAACGCGAACGATTATGTTAACACACGTCTTTTTATATGATTTATTTACTATCGAAAAATTATAAGGGAACCACTTTTGCAGGAAACAAAGCCAAGACCGACATTGAAGCAATCCTCCGCAATATGGGATTAGAGTATGCAGGCCTCTCGCAAACTCGCTTCAACAACCCGGTCAAGGGCTTCTTCTGCACCCTTTTTTCCGTGCTTAAATGCCCATTCACACTTCATAAGCGCGACATACTTGTAGTACAATATCCGTTCAAAAAATACTACAAACTCATCTGCCGATTAGCCCATCTGCGTGGCGCTAAAGTCGTGACCGTAATCCACGACCTCGGATGCTTCCGCCGTAAGCGCCTCTCGCCCAAAGGCGAAATCCGTAGGCTGAATCACTCCGACTACATCATCGCACACAACCAAGTGATGGCGCAATGGCTTCACGACAATGGTTGCCGTGCCAAGATATCTTCATTAGGTATCTTCGACTACCTCGCTCGGGCTACTCCTCAGCCCCGGCCCGACACCTTCAAGCCCGTGGAAATCATTTACGTCGGCTCGTTGCGCACACGCAAAACGACTTTCCTCTACGATTGGCTCAACAAGCTCACCGCGCAAAGCCAAATGCACGTTGCGCTTTACGGCAACGACTTCGAGCCGCAACATCTCAACGCCGATGCGCCTGTCGACTACAAAGGCTTCGTTGCTCACGAGAAACTTATTGCCACAGTTTCCGCTCACTTCGGCCTGGTGTGGGACGGCGATTCCGTTGACACTTGCTCCGGCAACTTCGGCGAGTACCTGCGCATCAACAACCCCCACAAGGCATCGCTGTACCTACGTTGCGGCATCCCCGTTATCGTGTGGAAACAAGCCGCCATGCGGCACATCATCAACGACTTCCACGCCGGCATCGCCGTCGAAAGCCTGTCGGAACTTCCCGACATCCTGTCTAAGATGACCGAGGAAGAGTACCAGCACCTGCGCGAGGGCGCCGCCCGCCTCGGTGCTCTCATTGCCCAAGGCCACTTCATCCAGCAAGCCCTGCTGAGCTTCCGCTTCCGCTTCGGCTCCGACGGCCGCCACTACGTCTGAACCCCACACCGCATTTGGTGGTTGCGGGTACAACCGTCCGCGATGGCGTATTGCGCGGCGGCGGGGTTTGTTGTACCTTTG
>JBJEKG010000243.1:0-8508 GCA_051878535.1 Muribaculaceae bacterium | reverse complement strand
TTGGGTAACGCGGCGTATCTTTGCACCATGTTTATCAATAAATCCAAGAACAAATAAGGCACCACCGGCGTGCGCATCCTCCAAAAACGATGGCGAAAGAATGTGATGGTTAAAGGTTTAGGCAACTCAACTGACCAAGCAGAGATAGATTGGGGCAATGTAGAACGCCGGTTGTTAGATCTGATAAGAACCGCGGAGCGGTTGCTTTTTAGCTAACCCCACGTTGGCACGTAGCGCAGGACAAGCGAAGCGTCCGGAGCGAAGTGCCTACGTGGGGGGATGTCCGCCTCTCTAACATGAACCGCGGAGCGGTTACTTATACAGGACTTGCGAACAACTTGCATAAGGAACCGCTCCGCGGTTCATGGTGGTAGAGGACGTGCGGGCACCACGATGGCGCTCCGCAGGCTCCGCGCCATCGTGGTGTTATCTAAAAAGGAACGCGCTCCGCGCGTATACACCCATCACGACTCTACTATGGCTGGTCGAAAATTGGACCAAACACGATTTGGGTAATGCATGACGAAAACAGGAAAAAATCCCTCAATGAGTGCTGATTTAGCCCAAAAAAAATCCCTCAATGAGGGATTTTTTAATGAATTTTCTCCCTCAAGGAGGGATTTTGGTTAGAATTTGAGGCGGGTGCGGTCGATGTGGCGCAGGTGGCGCAGGACGGCCCAGGTGACTGCGGCGGTGCTCACTGCGGCGGCGGGGTAGCTGATCCAGGGGTTGGTGATACCGAGGAATTGCGAGGAGGTGAACACGAAGCTGCCGGTGATGTAGGTCATGATGACGGCGGGGATGAGGGCAAGGAGGCCGTTGTGGCCGCGCAGGCGTAGCCACAGGTAGATGGCCCACAGGGTGAAGCCGGCGAGGGCTTGGTTGCTCCAGGCGAAGTAGCGCCAGATAATGTCGAAGTCGATGTTGGCGATGAAGAAGCCGATGGCGAACAGTGGAATGCAAACGTACAGGCGTTTGAGCAGCGGCTTTTGGTCGAGGTTGAACATGTCGGCCACGATGAGGCGGGCGGAGCGGAATGCGGTATCGCCGGAGGTGATGGGTGCGGCCACCACGCCTAAGATGGCGAGGATGGCGCCGAAGCGACCCATGGTTGTGGAGGTGATGGTGTTGACTACCCATGCGGCGCTGTTGTCGTTGGCGGCCAGTGCGGCGTTAAGACCGTCGGGACCATGGAAGAATGCGATGGCGATGGCGGCCCAAATCAGGGCGATAACGCTCTCGGTAATCATGGCGCCGTAGAACACCGACCGGCAGTGGCGCTCGCTTCCGATGCAACGCGCCATCATGGGCGACTGCGTGGCATGGAAGCCGGAGATGGCGCCGCAGGCGATGGTGATGAACAGCGTGGGAATGAGTGGCAGACCCTTGGCATGGTAGTTGTGGAAGTTGAGCTCGGGCACGGTGTAGTCTTGGGTGAAGATGACCCACAGCAACCCGGCGGCCATGATGAGCATGGCGGCACCGAACAGCGGATAAAGGCGGCCGATGATTTTGTCGACGGGGAGCAGTGTGGCTAATAGATAGTAGATGACGATAATGCCCATCCACAGGTTGACGCTCATGCTATCGACCAGTGTGCTAAGCAGTTGCGCCGGGCTAACCAAGAACACGGCGCCCACCATGATCATCAGGCCGATGGTGAACCATCGCAGCACGGTGCGCACGCGGTTGCCCAACAGGTCGCCTAACATTTCGGGCAGCGAGCGGCCGTCGTCGCGAGTGAGCATGACACCGGAGATGAAGTCGTGCATAGCGCCGAAGAAGATGCCACCGAGTGTAATCCACAGAAAGGCCACCGGGCCGAAGCACGCACCAAGGATGGCACCGAAGATGGGACCGGTGCCGGCGATGTTGAGCAGTTGGATGAGGAACACGCGCCAGCGCGGCAGTTCGATGTAGTCGACGCCGTCGGCCAAGCGCTTGCACGGTGTGGCGGAATCGGGGTTGATGGCCACGAGGCGTTCCAAATAGCGGCCGTAGGTGAAGTAGGCGATGATTAAAACAGTTAGGCAGATAATGAATGTGATCATGGTGGTGGATTTAAAAAGAGCCGCCCGGCCAGAGGCTGAACGGACGGCTCCAATCAAAAATTACATGCGGGCTTTCTTATTCGAATTCAATGAGCAGGTCGTTGGTGCCAACCACTTGGTCTACTTTGACGAAGATGCGTTTTACTTTGCAAGCCTTGTCGGCGTTGATTTCATTTTCCATCTTCATGGCTTCGTAGGTGATGAGGGCTGCGCCTTTGGCCACTTCTTGGCCGGGTTTTACGTGGATTTCAACCACGCGACCGCCCATGGGAGCTTTCAGAGTGGGACCGGTGACGGGTGCTTCGGCTTCGGCCTTGGCTTCGGCTTCGGCTTTCACTTCTTCAGCGGGACGCGATGCGGCGTATTCTTCCTGACGGCGTTTTTTGAGGAAGCCGTTGGCCACTGCGGGCAGCAGAGCGAGCAGCAGCTCTTCTTCGGTGTTCTTGGCTAACTTGCAACCGCCGAACTCGTCGAGAGTGGGGTTGGCGGGTTCTTTATAAGAGGACACGTCGTAGGGCTTTTCAACGGGGCTGCCGGTGATTTTTTCGCGGAAGGCGGGGTCGATAGCCACGGGAGTGTGGCCGTATTCGCCCTTCACCAAGGAGATGAATTGGTTGGAGCAGCTGGAGTAGTCGGGGTTGCCTTTCTTGCGGTCGAGAGCTACGTTAACAGCTTGTGCACCAACGATTTGCGAGGTGGGAGTAACCAGAGGCACGAGACCGGCGGCGCGGCGCACCATCGGGATGAGAGCCATGGAGTCTTCCAACAGTTCGGAAGCGTTGAGGCTCTTGAGCTGAGCCACCATGTTGGAGTACATACCGCCTGGCACTTCGGCGTTCTTCACCAATTCGTTGGGTTTGGGGAAGCCGAAGTATTGTTCGATAGCGTGGCAGTAGTCGAGCAGAGCGGCTTCGTTGCCTTCCTTGGCGGCCTTGATGGCGTCGTCGAAGTAAGAGTCGATTTCTGCGGGGAGTTTGTCTTTGAGCGGGTCGAAATCGATCGGCATCTTGTCCTTGTTGAGGTCGAATTGAGCCAGCGATTTGCGAGCTTCGAGGAGCTGAACGCGGATTTTGCCCACAGCTTCCATGTTGGCACCGAGTTCGATGCCAAGCTTTTGGCAGAAGATGTAGATGAGCTCGATGGCGGGAGCAGCGGAGCCGCCGCCAAACCACCAGATGTTGGTATCGAGGATGTCAACGCCGTTGATGATGGCCATCAGAGCGGAGCCGAGGCCGTAGCCGGGGGTGCAGTGAGTGTGGAAGTCCACGGGCACTTTCACGGCAGCTTTCAGCTTGGAGATGATAGAAGCGGCGCGCGAGGGGTTAACCAGGCCGGCCATATCTTTGAGGGTGATGATTTTGGCGCCGAGGCGTTCCATTTCGCGAGCTTTCTCCACGAAGGATTCGTCGGTTAACACCTTTTCGGGTTCAGCGGGTTTCTTGCCGAAGAGGCGCGCGAAGAAGCCGGGCTTGGGAGCTTCGGGGGCTTTGGGGTCGACGGTGTAGCACACAGCGCCGTCGGGGATGCCGCCTAACTCGTTAATCATCTTGATGGATTCTTTCACATTGTCGATGTCGTTCAGAGCATCGAAGATACGCATCACGCCCAAGCCGTTCTTGATGGCTTCCTTGTAGAAACCGCGGAGGACGTTGTCGGGATAAGGCACGTAGCCAAAGAGGTTGCGGCCACGCGAGAGGGCGGAAAGTTTCGAGCGACCGTCGATTACTTTCGAAACCGAGCGCAGACGATTCCAGGGAGATTCGTCGAGGTAACGCATCACGGAGTCGGGCACGGCACCGCCCCATACTTCCATAATTTCAAAGCCTGCATTTACATACAGGGGGAGGAGTTTGTCGATTTCAGCTTGCGACAGGCGAGTCGCAAACAAAGATTGTTGACCATCGCGAAGCGTAAGGTCGCGAATTTGTAGAGTACGTTTTTCCATATTCCTGAGTTAGTTGCCTATTTTATTTTCTGCCGCAAATATAAAGGATATTTTTCGATTAAAGAAATTTTTCGCTAAATTTTTTCAAAAAAAACGCCACATTTGGCCAAAAAGTTCAAAAACCTGCCCAAAAGCATACTTTCCCGGCGGCAAAAACCACATTTTACCATAGCCAATCCAACTATTTTTGCTAAATTTGCACCAAAAAAGATATGGCAACGAAAATATCGCATTTGATAGGAGAAACGACCGATTATGATAAGAAGCAACAGCTTGAGGTAAATCGTCCAAAAAGTTGGTGTAAGAGCGTGTCTGCTTTCGCTAATGGGCGAGGAGGTGCATTGTTTTTTGGAATTGCGGACGACAACTGTATAGTTGGGTTAGATAATCCTCAACTGGCGGCTGAAAAGTTTAGTGAGATTGTAAAGACAAAACTTGACCCGGTGCCGGAGTTTTCGCTATCATTTGAAGCGATAGATGATAAAACAGTTATGGTAGTACGTGTTGAGCCGGGATCGCTTACGCCTTACTATTATATGGGTGATGGGCAGCAGATTGCTTTTTATCGACTTGGCAATGAGAGCGTGCCTGCAACGGCTAACATTTTGCGAGAGTTAGTTTTGAGAGGCTCCCATCAATCTTATGATAGCTTAGTGTCGGATTATAAATTTGGAAACTACGCTTTCACTAAGTTACGATCGGTCTTCCATGCTCGAACCGGTAATGACTTTACAGATAGTGATTACGAATCGTGGGGACTAGTAACTGCCGATGGTCGGCTCACTAATGCCGGAGCCTTACTGGCCGATGAAAGCCCGATGCGCAACTCACGGCTTTTCTGTACAAGATGGAACGGCCTTGATCAGGCTCACGGCATAATGGATGCCTTAGACGATATGGAGGTGAGTGGTAGCCTTGTGATTCTCCTTCAAGAAGGTCTCGATTTTTGCAGGCGGAATTCAAAAAAGATGTGGCATAAGACACCGGCAGGACGTGTGGAGTTGCCAAGCTATCCCGAACAGAGCATACTTGAAGCATTAGTTAACGCCTTGATTCACAGATCCTACATCGAAATCGGCGGCGAGGTTCATATAGATATATTTGACGATCGTATCGAGATCTCTTCGCCAGGCGGAATGTATGAGAACAATCCGGTGCAAGATTGCGATATAATGTGCATTAGATCGCGCCGACGAAATCCTATTCTTGCAGACATTTTTAGTCGGTTAAAATATATGGAACGACGTGGTAGCGGCTTTAAGAAGATTTGCCAAGATTATAGCCGACAGCCGCATTATCGAGCTGAACTTCACCCGAAGTTCTATTCTGATAACTATGATTTTGTCATTACCCTTTATAACCTTAATTATAAGGCGATGAATACTGCAATTGATTCAGTTCCCCAAAGTTCCCCAAAGTTCCCCAAAGTTCCCCAAAGTTCCCCAATCTCAGATGAGACGCTCTCGCAGTTTTTGACGGTGCTCGGAGCGAGACCCGATGCAACCGTTGAGGCGCTTGCGGGTGAGGCTCAAGTCACTGAGCGTATGGTGAAAAAGTACTTGCAGGCGCTTAAGGAGCGGGGGATGATTCGGCGCGTGGGGAGCAACCGCCGCGGGCGGTGGGAGATTCTGTAAACCGGGCTTGCACGTGTGAAGATTTTTTGCTAAATTTGCGCAGCAATTAAAACTAATGTTATGAAAACGACTTCCGATGCAGGATATGTGTATATTTTAACCAACCCGAGTTTCCGCGAGGATTGGGTGAAGATTGGCAAGAGCAGCCGTCCGGTGGATGTGCGCTCCAAGGAATTGGACAACACTGCCGTGCCGCTTCCATTTGAGATATATGCCACAATCCAAACTTCGAAATACGACTACGTGGAAAAGCACGTGCACAAAACCATCGACCGCCTCACCGATTTGCGCATTCGCCAGAATCGTGAGTTCTTCAACGTGGCGCCTCAAATCGCGCTGGACATATTCTACGATATTGCCAAGATGCTCGACGATGCGGTAGTGACTGTGTATCACGACAATAAGCCCATCACGGAGGAAGCGCCGAAGTCCACCGAGAGCGCTACACTCACGCCCAAAACCGAGCGTCGCGGACGCTTCAAGTTCAGCATGGTTGGCATCAAAATAGGCGAGATAATCACCTTCACCCCCACCAATGTTGAAGTCAAGGTGGCCAGCGATGATTCGGTGGAATACGATGGCCGCATTTACAAGCTCTCGCCCTTTGTGGGCACGTTCATGCCCGAGGAGCGCCGCACCCCCTCCAACGCCTACCAAGGCGCCAAATTTTTCACCTACCGCGGGGTGGTGTTGGATGATTTGCGCCGCCAAGCCGAACAATGCCACAGCTGCTCGACCGAAGCAGACGAATCCGCGGCAGAGTAAGCCGATTTTGCGGAAATTGGGGCAAAATTCCCAAGATTTTCAATAGTAAATTCCCAAGATTTTCAATTTTGTAGATTTAGGAGAGGGTTTTGTTATGGGCAGAGGAGGTTGATTGGAGCCACGAACACGCCGTCGGGACGGCGGTAGGCGGCTCCTACGGCAGTGAGTACCATCAAGAAAGCCGGTGCTTGTAGAGAGCTCTTTTCCGATACCTTTTGACGGAGGCGTTTGAGCGAGGAGGCTCCGGCCTCAATGTTGTCGTCACCGCCGAGTTTGATTTCTATTGCCGCCCAGCGTCCATCTTCAAGGTGAATAACGGCATCACATTCCAAACCGGCATTGTCGCGGTAGTGTGATACTGATGCTCCCAGATGGGCGGCATAAATAGAGAGATCCCTAACGGCAAAGTCCTCAAAGAATAGTCCAAAAGTTTCTAAGTCGCGCTTAAAGTCCTCCGGATTTAAGCCTAACGCGCAGCAAGCCAACGAAGTGTCGACAAAATGGCGCGTCGGGGTGCTTCGTATAGCTGTTTTAGAGCGGATATTCACATTCCAAGCCGGAAGGTCTTCGAGCACGTAAATATCTTGGAGTGCTTCCATATAGGCATTGAACGTTTTGGTATCCATAGTGCGTTCATTGCTCTGACGCACATCAGCAATGATGGTTGATATTGCCGCCTCAGTGGAAATATGGCGGGCATAACTTTTGAGTATCATCCGCATCACCTCGGGACGTTTATTGCGGAAGCGTTCGTTGTCACTACCTTCGAACGAAAGCATACCGGTGTAGTAGTTCTTAGTCACCTCGACTGCGATATCTTTTGGTGCTTTGACCGAAATGGGCCACCCGCCACGACATATCAAAAAGGCCACATCATCGATGGTGAAATCCGCGTTCAGATCTGTGGGAAAATTTATGCCACCATTGAATAGGTCGAACAATGACACCGTTCCTTTTGATTCTTTCGACTCCCAGAGGCTCATCGGACGCATCCGAATGGAGGCAATACGCCCGGCGCCACTGTGGTATACATCAGCTTTGTCGGCAGGCGTGGAGCTACCGGTAAGGATGTACTTGCCGAATTGATAGTCGAAGTCGAGGTCGTCCTTGACTTGGTTCCAGATGTCGGGAACTGTTTGCCATTCATCAATGAGCCGAGGATGCTCACCGGTAAGAACGGCACGCGGATTCATCCGGGCGATTTGAATCGCTTGTTTAGTGTTGAGCTTGATGAAACTCTTTTGGAATAGCATACATGTGGTGGTCTTGCCGCAGAATTTAGGGCCGGATACCACAACTGCTCCGCAACTGCGAAGTTTCAATGCAATTTCTTTCTCAACGAGTCGACTATAATACATAAGATGGCATTTAGAGGTTTTGGATGCAAAGTTACAAAAATTCCCAAGATTTTCAATAGTAAATTCCCAAGATTTTCAGTTTTTGGGTGAAAAATCGCCCCGGCCTTGGTGGTCGGGGCGTTTTTTTGTGGTATGCAGGGGAGGAGTGGTGGTAGAGAGGTGGTAGAGATTAGTAAAGATGTGGTAGAGAGGTGGTCGGGTACTCTTGCCTCTTGCCTCTCCGCTCTCCACTCTCCGCTCTCCACTAATCAGAAGCGGATGGTGGTGGCGGCGGGGCCTTGGCGTCGGATGTAGATTTGGCCGGGGGCGGGATTGGTCACGCGGATGCCTTGGAGGTTGTAGTATTCAACGGGGGCGGTGGGGTCGACTTGGATGTCTGTGCAGCCTTGGGTGCCGATTTCTACGGAGGCGATGTCGCTCACGAGGGATTTTGCGCCGTCGGCGTTAAGTGCTTGGACGGTGTAGAGGTAGCGGCCTTGGGGCGCGGTGATGTTGTGCGAGGTGACGTTGCCCACGGGTTGGTCGGTGATGACGGGGGCTTGGGTGGTGCCGCCGAGGGTGAGGGTCACGTCGTCGAGGGCGAGGTTGCCGCCTTCCACCTTGAAGAAGGTGATGACGATTTGGTGGATGCCGGCGGGGATGTCGGAGATGGTGACGGTTTCGCCGTTGGTGCTGGAGACGATGGGACCGTGTTTGAGCAGCCGGGTGGAGTTGCCGTCGGCATCTATGCCGGTGATTTCCACGCAGTTAGCGGT
>JBJEKG010000242.1:0-8542 GCA_051878535.1 Muribaculaceae bacterium | reverse complement strand
AAGTAGAGCCTGTAGCCTCGAGGCTTGCCTCGGGGTCTGCTTGCCTCGGCATACACGTCGTGCGGCCGCGTGGTGGCATTCGTGGTGGCCCGTCCTGTATGTCGAGGCGAGCCTCGGCTACCTGTGGGCATTTTGCGTGGTGGCGTTGTGGGCATTTTGCGTGGTCGTACGTCCAGTCCGAAAAATCTGCAAAATCTGCGTGAGATTTTGCGCGCGTGGTGGCCCGAGGTGTATGCCGAGGCGAGCCTCGGCCGGTGGGTGAGTGGGTGGTGGCGGTGCGGCGGGAGATGGCGAGGTGCGGACGCGGCAGGCCGCCGTCCCTACCAGTGGGCGATGGTGGATGGCCGCCCACCGCGCGGCACAGAAACTGTGTCAAAAGTCAGAAATTCCATTTTGAATCGCGTTTGGGCCATCCGGGTATGCCGAGGCAAACCTCGGCTACTTGTAATCGATTGAATATTAGAATATTACATCCTGTTCTGCTGTTAAATCTCCTGTCCTCCTGTGGTTTTTTGATAGTTTTCTACAGGCTGGTTCGAATAATTCCTCCCCACATACGCACAGCGGGCACCGACCTCAAGTCGGCGCCCGCTGTACTTTGGTTATGAGGGAAGGTGCTTATTTGAAGCAGTCGGCGTAGGCAGCGATGTGGTTGAACAGACGTCGATGGGCGTCGGTCAGCGTGCAGTGGCGACGTGCCATCACGCGTTCGGCCACGGTGTAGAAATCCTCGAGGTGGATGTCGAGGAAGCCGCCCGAGCCGCCGCGGCTGAACGAGGGAATGAACGTGGGCGGGAAGCCTTCGCTGATGACGTTGCAGCCGATGCCAACCACCGTGCCGGTGTTGAACGAGGTGTTGATGGCTGCCTTGCTGTGGTCGCCCATAATCAGACCGCAGAACTGCAGGCCGGTGTCGATGAAGCGCCCGGAGGGATAGTTCCACACGCGCACCTTGGCATAGTTGTTCTTGAGGTTGGAGGCGGTGGTGCCGGCGCCTAAGTTGCACCACTGGCCGATGACGGCATTGCCCAAGAACCCGTCGTGAGCCTTGTTGGAGTAGCCCCACATCACCACGTTGTTAATCTCGCCGCCCACCTTGCAGTGCGGGCCGATGGTGGTGCCGCCGTACACAAGCGCACCCATGTTGAGTTGGGCATGTTCGCACAGCGCCAACGAGCCGCGCAGTCGGCAACCTTCCATCACCACCGCGTCGCGGCCGATGTAGATGGGGCCGTCCTCCACATTGATGGTGGAGCAGCGAATCTTCGTACCTTCTTCGATGAACAGCTGCGAGGGGTCGCCCAGCAGCACGTTCGATGGATGCAGCGGTTGCGAAGTGCGACCTGCGGTGAGGCGCTCAAAGTCCATGCGCAGCACGCGGTCGTTGAGCATGAAGATGTCGTAGATGTGGTTCACAGCCAACACCTCGCCCGCGAAGTGCACGTCGGTGGATACGGCCGCGCCGCGGTGAGCGATTTCCACATCGTCGGCCATCAGCCGTTGGCCGGGATGGAGCGCCGCAGCCGCTGCGGCGATTTCAGCTGTGGCCACCACGTTGCCCGCCACAAACAGAGTGTCGTTGGTAGCAGCTTCAGTGCAGGGGTAAAGCTCGCTCAGGTAGTCGGGTGCTTCCCAGTCGAAGTCCTCGTTAAGGAAGTACTGCCAACGTTCAGCCATTGTAGAGATGCCTAATCGCAAGTCACCCATCGGGCGAGTAAGCGTGATTGGAAACAGGTTGGGGTTAACGTCCCCCACATTATATACCTTGAATTTCATATAAAGATAAGTAAGTTGTACCTTGAATTTCTAAAGTTAAGTAAGTAACACGCGGCAAAGTTAGCCAAAATCCTAAATCGGTGCAAGGATTTTCTTATCTAAAATGAAGCAAACCTCCCATTGCATCCAAACTTTTAACCTAAATTTGAATTTATTGAGATATATTAAAGGAAGTAGTGCAAAAATATGTATCCATTTCTTAATTATTGTCAACAAATCGAATTTTATCCCTCAAAAAGTTGCTTTTTCGTGATTTAGGCTGTAACTTTGCACTCGGATATCACCTACGACTTAGTCTTAGACCGTTTATTTACGCAAATTCTTCTCAAGAGACCCTAAGCTAAGGCGTATCCGCCAAGCCATCGCGAGATGCCATCACCGGATATTAGGTGTTGTGATAAGTAAGTATGATATAATCTCTGCACTTTTAGATGCTATAAAACAACTCAATTGAATCACAAATTACGCCTATCGGCTTAGGTCCTCATCATTGAAGAAATGAACGAGGACTTTTTTTATGCCAACCCCATCCCCACCATCGCAGTAGGGACGGCGGCCTGCCGCGTCCTCCCCCGCATAGCCACCCGCCCGCCCGGCGGCTCGCTGTGGGTCCTGTGGCTGTAGCCTCGAGGCTTGCCTCGGGGTCTGCGGCAGCCGAGCTTCGGCCGCGGGGCGTAGACACGGCAAGCGGCCGGCGCCGGAGCGCCAGCCGCTTGAATCAGTATGCTGAAGAGGGGGATTATTGGCGGCCTTCGACGGCTACGTTGCGGTCGATTTTCGATACCAAGCCTTGGAGCACCTTGCCCGGGCCGAGCTCGCAGAAGGTGGTGGCACCGTCGGCAATCATTTGTTGCACCGAAGCGGTCCAGCGCACCGGAGCGGTGAGTTGGGCGATAAGGTTAGCTTTGATTTCCTCGGGGTTGGTGTGAGGTTTAGCGTCAACGTTTTGGTAAACGGGGCACTTGGGAGTGTGGAAGTTGGTGCGTTCGATAGCTTCAGCCAGTTCAGCGCGAGCGGGTTCCATCAGAGGCGAGTGGAAAGCGCCGCCCACTTTGAGTTTGAGGGCGCGACGTGCACCGGCAGCGGTGAGCAGTTCGCAAGCTTTGTCGATAGCTTCGATTTCGCCGGAGATAACGATTTGGCCGGGGCAGTTGTAGTTAGCGCAAACCACCACGCCGTCGATGCCTTTGAGCACTTCCTCCACCTTTTCGTCGGGCAGAGCGATGATGGCAGCCATGGTCGAGGGCTTGAGTTCGCAGGCTTTCTGCATGGCGTGAGCGCGAGCGGACACCAGACGGAGGCCGTCTTCAAAGTCGAGGGCACCGGCAGCCACTAAGGCGGAGAACTCGCCCAAGGAGTGGCCGGCGGTCATATCGGGAGCGAAGTCGTCGGCGGTGAGAGCTAAGATTACGGAGTGGAGGAAAACGGCGGGTTGGGTGATGTCGGTGCGACGGAGGTCTTCGTCGGTGCCGTTGAACATGAGGTCGGTGATGCGTACACCGAGGATTTCGTTTGCTTTTTCAAAGAGGTCGCGGGCGCGTTCGTTAGTTTCGTAGAGGTCCTTGCCCATACCTACGAATTGGGCGCCTTGGCCGGGAAATACGTATGCCTTCATTGTGAATTTTGATAATGTTTACATTCAGACTGCAAAGTTACGAATTTTTTGCGAAATACGCAAATGAGAGTGGAGAGTGGAGAGTGGAGAGTGGAGAGTGGCTCGGTTGCTAAAGTAGCTATCTTAGCTATTGTGGCTATCTTAGCTATTGTAGCTATCTTAGCTATTGTGGCTATTGCCGATTATGAGCCTCTCCGCTCTTTTCGGAAAAGTTGTCGTTTTAGAAGAAAACTTTTCGGAAAAGTTGTCGTTTTTTGCGAAAAGTTTTGTATATTTGCGGCAGAATTCAAATTTGAAAGGATATGGATATAGATGTTTTGAAGTCTTTGATACTGCTGAAGCAGGCCGAATTGCCGCTGGTGCTGATTGAGCGCGATAATCCGCTGCCGATTGATTTGCGAAAGATAATCACGGTGCCGGGAGTGCGTCGATGCGGCAAATCGATGAAAATGGCCTTGACAGCCAATGAGTTAATCGCTCGCGGCGTGGACAAACGGCGCATCCTGTGGATGGGCTTCGACGACGAACGCTTCCACAATATGCAGATTGAGGAGTTTGACTTGATTCTGCAGGCATACCGCGAGCTGTTCCCCACGATTCCCTTGGAGCAGACCTACATTTTCTTCGACGAGATTCAGCTCATCAAGGGCTGGGAGCTGTTTGTGTTGCGGCTGTACAAATCTTACTGCAAGAACATCTACATCAGCGGGAGCAATGCGTCGATGTTAGGCAGCCAGCTGAGTACGGAACTGCGCGGATGGCCCATCGAGTTTGAGACTTACCCGTTGTCATTCAGGGAGTTCTGCCGCTTCAAAGGCGTAGATGCCGATGGCCGCTTAGAATCGGATGTGGCTGCAATCAAGAACGCATTTACAAGCTATATAGAGCTCGGCGGCTTTCCGGAGGTGGTGCAGATAGAGCAACCGCTACTGCGCCTTCGCGTCTTGCACAGCTATTATGAGACATTGCTACTCAAGGACTTAGCCGAGCACTACGGCATCACCAACTTGGTAGCGCTGCGCTTCTTTGTGAAACGGTTGATGGCCAACACCACCAAGCCAACGTCGATTAATGCCATCTACAATGATTTGAAGTCGCAAAAAATCGAAGTTAGCCGCGAAAAACTGTATCAGTGGGCGCAGTATGTGTGCCAAGTGTTTCTGTTTCAGCCTGTTTACAAGTTTTCATACTCGCTTGCGGAGAGTGCACGCTCGCAACCCAAATATTACTGCGTGGACACAGGTCTGCGCTCATCGGTGCTGATTCCGCACACCTCCGACGCCGGCAAAAACCTTGAGAACATTGTATTCAACCATCTGTGGGCGAACCGCGGTCTCAACGAGGTGATCAGCTATTACCAAGCCACATACGAGTGCGACTTTGTGGTGCAGTGCGACACTGAAATCCGCGCGCTAATCCAAGTGTGCTGGGACATTGACGATGAAGCGACGCTCGAGCGCGAACTGCGTGGCTTGAAAGCGGCTCACGATGCCACCGGATGTGATAAACTGCTGATAATCACCGCCACAAAATCAGATACCATCACCTTGAAATGGGGGACGGTAGATGTGCTACCCGCCTGGCGCTGGCTCCTCGGCCGCTGAGTATTGAGAGGTAAGAGGTAAGAGCGGAGAGCGGCTCGGTTGCTAAAGTAGCTATCTTAGCTATTGTAGCTATTGCCGATTATGAGCCTCTCCGCTCTCCGCTCTTACCTCTTCACTCTTACTTTACAAGGATTTTGGAGGCGGTGGTGCCTTGCTGGCGGATGTAGATGCCGGGGGTGAGGGCATCGGCGTCCACTTCGATGCCTTGGAGGTTGAAGTAGCGCGCGGGGGCAGTGGCATTATCCACGGAGATGTCGGCCACGGATGCTTCCTCGCGTGTGGTGAAGATGGAGATGTTGCCATCGGCCAGTACGGCGAGGGTGAAGTAGCCGTCGACGATGGCCTCGCCCTCGGTGATGGCGGTGGCGAAACCGGTGGACAGGTGGCGCGAACCGGCGGTGAAGGCGGCGTCGGTCAGGGGCACCTCTTTCAGCGTGTCGATGCCGCCGCTGATGTCGTACAGACGCAGGGCACCGGATTCGTCAACGAAGGTCATCAGAGCGCGGCCGTCGAACTTGAAGAAGCCGGCCGATACGCAGTTCTTCGACAGCGTGGCGGGTGCTTCGGCGTGTGCTGCCTTGTTGCCATGCTCGAAGTCGTAGAGGCGCATGCCGTACTTGGTGCCGTCGCCGAGCACGAAGAATTGGTGGCGGTCGATGGGCGACACGGTGTAGCGCACGTCGCGGTCAGTGAAGTCGCGAGCGTAGAGTTGCTGGATGCGTTCCCATTCAAGCAGTTCGGGCTTGCCGTCGGTGACGGTGTACACGGTGTTGCGCAGTTGGCCGGTGGTGCCGGTGGAGATGGCGCCTTCGCAAATCCAGCCTTCGTTGAAGGTGCCGGTGTAGGCGAAGGATGAGCCGATGTAGGAGGTGTACCATTGGCCGGAATCTTGGTGCGAGAACCACAGCTTGGGCTCGCCGGTGGGCAGCCCTTGCTCGTCCTTTTCCCAGTAGTAATAGTTGACTGTACCGCGCACTTGGCCGTCTTTGACGTGGTCGTCATCGAGCTGGTTGAGCGACTGCGACGAAGCCAACAGCACGCCGTCGCCGGTGAGTTGGATGTCACCAACCGAAAGCATGCCGCCCACGCAGCCGTCGGTGTTGACGGTGGTGAGCAATTCGCCCGACTTGCCATCGAGCACGGCTATCACGGGATTATTCTCGGCATCGTAAGCGAGCACGTAGATGTAGCCCTTCATCCACTGCATGCGGCGGGCGGTGGTGCCGGCCAAGGGAGCCACCTCGCGGTTGACGGCAGCGGCATACATATTATATGAGTCTTGGAACGCCACAGTGCCTTCGGGCACGATGTTCGGGTAGTTGAGTTCCTCGCCCGGGCGACCTTGGTAGTAGATGTCGGTGAGGTAGCACTTGGGATAGGAGGTCAAACCGGCGGTCACTTCCACGTCGACCGGCGCGGCTTCTTCGTATTCGGGGCTGTCGAAAGTGACTTGGTAGCTGCCCGGTTCGAGACCCTTGAACACGAACACGCCGTTGTAGAATTGGTCGGTGGTGTACTCGTCAATCTTATCGCCGTCTTTCCACAGATATACCTTGATGCCGTTGATGGGCTTGTTGATGTCGTCGGTACCTTCGACCGGAATCCACACCGGGTCGGAGAATTTGGCGTGAGCGTCGCGCACGATGCCGTAGATTTCGCCGGTTTCGTCGCGTTGTTCCAGTTCGAAGTATTCAGCCACGCCGCGGGCGTATTGATAGCCTTCGATGATGTCCACATCCCAGTTCATAGCGCGGTGGCGCGAGGGAGTGTGAGTGTGGAAATAGCCTTCGACCAGGTAGCCCGGCACGCCATGCTTGAGCACACCGAGGTAGCCGTAGTAGCCGAGGTCGTTGTACGAGCCGCTACCGCCGCCCATGAAGTTGATGTCGCCGTTGACGTATACGTAGTCGTGCGACCATTGCGCGTGGGCATTGGGGAAGGAGTATTTGTACGCGGCTTCAATCATTTCCCACGAGCCTTCGACCAACACGCCGTCCTGGCCGTTGTAGCCGCGGTACATATACAGGTGGTAGTTCACGCTGTTGGTGCTGGCGGCGTTGGAGTGGATGGAGATGAACATATCAAACTCGTTATACTCCACCTCGGCGGCGATTTCCGACAGCGAACGGTTGTAGGCAGCGGCATTGGGCGAGGAGGAGGTGTTTTCGGTGGAGTACGGGCCATTCTTCACACGGCTCATCACCAAATTTTGGCTCAAATCGCGAGCGGCGCCGATTTCCCAGCGCTCGCCGGTTTGGTTGAGGGTGCGGTCAAATGGGAAGCCCATTTCGATGAGCTTTTCCAACACGCCAAAGCCCTTGTAGAGGTTGGTGTTGGATTCGAAGAAGCCGGTGGTATCCGTATTGGTCGAAGAGTACGACGGCTTGCCCACGATGTCCTGCGGGCGGTCGTTCGAGGTCCACGAACCGTGGCCGGGGTTGATGTAGATGCGGAGTTGGTCGGCTGTGACTTGAGCCGAGAGTGCGCCGGCGCCCATAAGCACTAACGCGCCAAGTAAGAATTGTTTCATTGCGGTAGAATATTATGGGTGAGGCAATTATTTGAGCGAGATGCGGTAGAGCGAACCATCGGCGCCGGAGAAGAGGATGGTTTTGCCATCGGCGGAGGCCGAGGGGTATAGGCCGATGATGGTGTCGGGGGTGAGGGCTTGGATGGTGCCGGTGAAGTCGGCGGCCACGATGGCCGAAGCGGTCACCACTTGGCCGTCATCGTAGTCTTGGAAGCCGATGATGGTGGAGTCGTTGAGCCATTGCGGGCCGTGGATGTAGCCGAGCGAGTGCACGTCCGAGCCGTCGAGGTTGCACACGAAGCAGCCGTGGCCCACAAGGTAGTACACCACCTTGGTGCCGTCGGGCGATAGCGCCGGCCACAGGTATGAGCCGTGGCCCTGCGGGTCGAGGTTGGTGGTGACGCCGTCGGCGGTGGTCAGTTCGAGGTGGCCGCGGTTGATGTTGACCACGGCGGCACGCTGTGCCGACACGGCGCGGCCCGAGGGCGCGCAGGTGCGGTGCACACCGCTGTCGGCAATGGTCACGTTGCCGTCGGTGGTGATGGTGAACGCGGCGCAGTGGCGCTGCGGTGCAGTTAGCGCGGTGGCGCGACCGGAAGCGAGGTCCACACTTTGCAAAGCGTGGTAGCGCAGGCGGGTGGCCGGGTTGGTGGTGGAGGTGCGGAAGATGGCCGTGGAACCGTCGGGAGTGAAGCGCAAGTCGAGCGCGCTGCCATTGGCGGTCACCGTCGACACGCTGCCGCCGCGCAGGTCGATGCGCTGCAATGAGTTGTTGAAGTTGTTGGAGAACACGGCAAACGAGCCGTCGGGCGAGATGCGGGCGATGTTGACGCTCACACCCTCCGGGGTGGGCACTTGGTCAATCGCGGCCACTTCCACCACTTGGGCGGAGGCGGCGCCGAGTGCGGCCGATGCCATCAGAGTGAGTAACAGTTTTTTCATGTATTCAGGTATTTAGTGTTTAAGTTGTTTTTAATTGCGGAGCCGTAGCTCGCCCCAAAGTTAGCAAAAAATTCG
>JBJEKG010000241.1:0-1756 GCA_051878535.1 Muribaculaceae bacterium | reverse complement strand
AAGGCCGAGAGCTTGTAGCCGGCAGCGAACATGAAGTAGGCGATGCCGCCCACGGTGAACAGTTCGCAGTAGCGGTCGAGCACAGAATCGTAGAGCGCACCGAAGCGGCTCACCATGTTACCCAAGCGAGCCACTTGGCCGTCGAGCATATCAAATAGAGAGAAGCCGATAATCACGGCGCCGGCCAAGGTGATAAGCCACCATTGCGAGAACTCGCCGGCTTCGCATTGGTAGCCGGCATAGCCGAAGATGACGGCGGCGGCGAGGTTGCCTAACAGACCGATGGTGGTGACTATATTTGGTGTGATTCCCATGCGAATCATCAGGCGCACAAAAGGATTGATGACGGCGTAGATACCTTGCTGAAGGCCGTCGCGGCATTTTTTGAAAGTGCTTTGGGTTGCCATATATTATTGTTTATCAGACGGTTTACGGTGTTTAGGAGTAAAAACGCTTACGAAGGCTATGGCGTAGCGGTCGAATCGCGAGGGGCGGTAAACGAAGTTGCGTTGCAGCACGAAGTTCCATGCCAACGACACCACCAACGAGGCGAACAGGCGCGAGGCGGCGAAGATGCCATCGGGCTTGAAGCCGATGTCGAGCAGCCACTGCCACTTGCTCATAAGTGTAGCCACCCCCGTGGTGCCATACATGTTGAGCAGCAGCGAGCCTACCCACACCAGAGCGTATTTCACGGCCACGGCTTGCACCGACTGGCCTTGGGCGTGGAAGGTGAAGCGATAGTTGATGCAGCAATTCACGATGCCGCCAACCACGGCGCCCACCGCCACCGACAGGTTGGAGCGGTAGAACGGGTCGAGGGCGGCAAACACGAATGCGAAGAACACAAACGAGGTGCCCATGTCGATCCACGACGCTATCTGCGAGGAAATCGAGGAGCGGATGAATGTGAACCATCCGCCGCCGTTCATCACCTTGTTTACTACCTTATTCATTTAGAGGAATTTGAGGATAAAGTACAGGATAACAGCGCCATAGATGCCGGCCACCACGTCGTCGGCCATAATGCCCCAGCCGCCGCGGAGGCGTTCGCAGGCGCGGATGCCGAGGGGTTTGGCGATGTCGAAGAAGCGGAAGAGGACGAGCGACACCACCACACCAATCCACATCGCGGAGTCGTGCCATACGTCGGGCTGGCCGCCGAATACGCACAGAGGTACCATGTTAATCCATTGGCCCACAGTTTCATCCATCACAGCTTTCGACGGGTCTTCGCCCCAGTAGCGTTCGGAGATGGTGCCCGACCACACGCCCAACCAGGTGAAGATTACAATCAATATGAGGGTAGTTATCAGCAGCGACAAGGCCGTGGGGCACAGTGCCAGGCACAGCAACCACACGCCCAAACCGCCGATGGCACCCATAGTGCCCGGTCCCCACGGCCAATAGCCCAAACCGAACGAGGTGGCTATCAACTTGGGAAACCAAGGGAATTTTTCGGAATCGTTTTTCATATCAACGTTGAGATTTTACTTGTTTCATAACCATACGAGCTATCACGACGGCGGCCTCGGCGCGGCAGGGGGCAAACGAAGGCCAGTCGTTGAAGTCGATTATCTTGTAAGAGCCGTCTTCGGCCACGATGCAGTCGCCGCCATACACTTTCACGTCGAGGATGTCGGCGGCCTTGGCGCAGTCGCCTTTGAGCTGCTCCACATCGAACTTGAGCCCTTGGCTGGGGCCGTTGATGGCCTCTTTGCCGTACTTGGTAGGGGCGCTGTCGAAGGGGTAGACC
>JBJEKG010000240.1:0-1764 GCA_051878535.1 Muribaculaceae bacterium | reverse complement strand
ATCTCAAATCGCAAGGGGTGAGCATGACCGAAGCCTACGCTCCACCCGAAAAATTCAGCGCCAAGAAAGAAGACCGCCGCCCGGCTCGCAAAGGCGACATCTTCTCCTTCGGCATCTCGCTCTATGAGCTGATTACAGGCAGTCTTCCCTTCGATGAAATCGCCACCGGCCGCCAGCTGCAATACGATGCCGTCGACATCGACTTCACCGGTATCACCGACCCCAAAATCCGCCGCATCATCGAGCTTTGTATGCAACGCGACAAAGAAGCACGCCCGTCGGCCGAAGACTTGGCTCGCATACTCACCTCCTCGGATATGCCCGCGGCCCCGGTGCGCAACAACGACCCCTCCAAACGCACTCGCCGCATCTCCGACGGGCCAAAAACATCTCGCCGACCGCTCATCATCTTACTAATCATTCTTGCGGCCATCGGCATTGGCTTGGCTCTGTTCTTTGCCAACGGCCCATCCAATGAGGAAGAGGACGTTACAAAACAAGAAGCATACAAGCAACGTGTCGACACCTTCAATATCAATGGCGTTAACTTGATTATGGTGGAAATTCCCGGCGGCACATTTACCATGGGCTGCAACGATTCCACCGCCGATGCCTGCGAACGACCTGCAAAAACTCGCCAAGTAGCCACCTTCTACATGAGCCGCTACGAAATTACTCAAAAGCTCTGGTCGGCCATCATGCCATCCAACCCATCCAAAATTGTGGGCGACAACGGCCCGGTCAATAATGTCAGCTGGGAAGATTGCCAACTGTTTATCAGCCGTCTCAACAGCATTACCGGCCGCAATTTCCGCCTCCCCACCGAAGCCGAATGGGAATATGCCGCCAAAGGCCAATTGCAAACCGATGGCACCGTGTCGGAAACGTCCTACTTATACGCCGGCTCTAACAATGCCGACGAATGCGGCTGGTATGCCGGCAACAGTGGCGGCAACCTCTACGATGTTGGCGGATTGCGTCCAAACGGCCTGGGCCTCTACGACATGAGCGGTAATGTGATTGAATGGTGCCAAGATATTTACACTAACTACGGCACCGGCGTGCCCGAAATCAACAAGACCCACAGAGTGCTTCGTGGCGGTTGGTACTCCGGCAATAAGGATAATATGCGCAATACCTGTCGCGGTAGCTGCGTCAGCACCACTGCCAACCCTTGCTTCGGATTCCGAGTTTGCCTCTAACGTTATGATTGCAGCTGTATATCCTCCGCAAGCCATTGTACTCTCCACCGTTGGGTACGACACGTTCTATCGCACAGTCAAGTCCGATAAGGATGTGGTCGTGGAGAAAATGTTCGTAAGCGGTCATCCGCATTTCATCCGCTTCTGGGATAAATACGTTCTCTGCTTTAATCAACTCGACGAATGTCACAATCACATCGAATACATCGAGCTATTCAAAGCAGTAATGAGCCGCTGGAAGCAGTCCGTCCCCACCCTTGCCGAACTGATGCCATACATCAAAAAGCAGATTGTCGACCTCCATATCAACGTCATAGGCATTATGGCCGGATTCAGCCTTAATGAAGACAACGCGCCCGAGCCGTTCGTGTATCAAATCTTAGGCGAGGATGTGCGTAGAATCAACATTGACAACAACGGCTCGCCCATCCACAACTTTGTCTTCCTCGAAAAGACACCGATGGCAAGCCGGTTGATTCACTCAGTGCGCATGCCCAATGGCGACCAATGGATGGATTTGGACCAGCCGCAAATCCGCTGCGACCTCTTCTCCACCGAAAAG
>JBJEKG010000239.1:0-8666 GCA_051878535.1 Muribaculaceae bacterium | reverse complement strand
CGGTGAGGTCGATGTCGGTGAGGGTGGCGTAGGAGATTGAGAAAATCGACAGCTGTTCGGTGGGCTCGTAGGTGTAGCACTTCACGGCAGCGCCTTCGGTGGTGGTGGCGGTGAACAGGGTGTAGGTGTCTTTGAGCATGTATTGTTCGAAGACGTCTTGACCGGTCCAGTCGACGTAGAGCGCTACGCCTTTCGAGGGCGAAGCGAGCGACAGGGTGACGGTTTGACCGCCTACGGGAGTGGTGAACGAAGCTACCAAGTTGGTGGGCTTTTCGTCGGCCTTCATCAGGGTGGTGCGGAAGGCGTTGTCGCCGGTGAATTGCGGCAGAGCGGGGTGAGTCATTTCGCAGTAAACGTTGCCCACAGTGGTGTCGAGGAAGCGGGTGAGGCCGCCTTCGCAGGTGTATTGGTCGGCGGTGAGTTCAGTGCCGTCTTCTTTCTTCCAAGTGAAGACGGTGCTTTGGCCATCGATTACGCGGTTTTGAGCTGAGAGGTTGAAGCCGGGGCCGCGGGTGGGAATCTGCAGCGGACGTTGGGGAGCGTAGATGTAGCGGCCGTCGGAGCCGTTGCAGGTGTACAGCGGCAGGGTTTCCAAGGTGAAGTCGTTGCCTGAAAGGTCGAGGGTTATGAGATTATTCTCCAAGGGGAGGTTAATTTCGGTGAGCAGGTTGTTGCTTACGTTGATGTACCACGCGAGGGTCATGTAGGATACGTTGACGAACGACAGCTGGTTGCCGGAGATGTTGAAAAACAGCATGTTGTCGAAGTCTTTGTCCTTGAACTCGGTGAGTTGGTTGTTGGCCAAGTCGAGGTATTGGATGCCGAGGGTGGGGCTGAGGGTGAGGTCGGCAATCTTGTTGTCGTTGAGGCGGATGGTGCTCAGCAGGTTCTTGGTGTAGAGCTCGTTGACGCCGGTGAGGTCTACCTTGGTGAGCTTGTTGCCGGCGAGGTTGAGGTAGCACAGGCAGCGGTTGTATTCGAGGTTAATCGACGAGAGGTTACAGTTGACGGCACCGAGGATTTGGAGCTCGGTGGCCTTGGTTACGTCCAAAGCGTACATTGGCACGTCGTTGGCTTCAAAAGCGGTGAGCACATCGTCGCCTTCGGTGTAGACGGTGACTTTGCCGTAGCCGGCGCGGGTGCCGGTGCAGATGGCGGAGCCTTCGGAGGTGGTGATGGTGAAGGGCACGAGGTTGCCGTCGCCGAAGTCAACGTAAACGGTGCGGGGATTCTCGGCGGAAGCGCCGGCCACTCTCAAGTGGAGGGTGATTTCCTTGCCGGAGGATACGGATGTGGTGAAAGCTACGCGAGCAGAGGGCTTGGCCATGTTCTCGGCGCTCTTGACCATGAAGCGGTCGGTGCAGTAGTCGCCGTCGGGGAAAGCGCTGTTGGAGAAAGCGAAGTATACGGAGTCGGTGCATTCTTTCATCACGGTGATGCGGCCGTTGTCGTAGGTGAAGTAGTCGCTCGAGAGCTCGGTGGATTCGTTGGTGACGAAGTCGTAGGAGTACATGCGCACGGCTGTGGATGTGCCTTCGCGCAGCAGCTTGTCGGAGAGGTCAAACACGGTGCCTTCCACGAAAGAGCGTGCGCCGAGGTTGAGGTTGCGCGGACGGTATTCGTAGTCGTTCCACTGACGGTCGCCGGGGAAGGGCAGGGTGGCGAAGCTCATGTCGTTGCCCGAAATCTTGAAGGTGGTGAAGTACTGGCAGTTGGAGATGTCGATGCTCGACAGGTGGTTGTTTTGCAGCAGCACGTACTGCAGGTAGGGGGTCTTGGTCAAGTCGAGTTCGTGCAGGTTGTTGTTCGATGCAGTGAGGCGGATGAGGTCGGGACAGTTGGTGATATCAAGCTCGTTCAGCTTGATATCGCTGTTGACCGTACCGGAGAAGTGCGACGCGTAGAGCTGTTGCAGCTTGGTGTTCTTCGACAGGTCGATGGAAGTGATGCGAGTGTCCTCGATGTTGAGGATGAGCAGCTCGGGGTTCTGCGTTACATCCAGCTCGGCCACTTGAGTGAGGTCGAGCGCGATGCGCATCAGCTTGGGGCAGGCCGAGGGGGTGAGTTGCTTGAGCGTGCGGCAAGCGTAAGCGTCGAAGGTGAGCAGGTTGGGGAAGTTGACAATATCGAACTCGGGGTCGATATAGTCAATCATCGACACTTCGAGAATCTGCAGGGTGGGGCGGTTGCCGGTGATGGTCAGCGGGGTGTTGGCTGTGAAGGGGTTGTCGCTGAGGTATACGGCGGCGAGCTTGTTGAGTGCGCTCAAGTCGAGGGTTTTGAGCGCATTGTGCTCGAGGTTGAGGATTTCGATGTTGGGACACTTGCTGAGGTCGATGGTCTCCACGTAGCCGCCCACGCACTCGAAGTAGTCGATGAGCGAGGGGTCGTCGGCGTAGATGCGCACGGGCTGCGACGAGGGTTGGCAGGTGATGTAGGTGCCGGTGAAGCCCTCGGTGTCGGGGTCGTAGGCCACGGGCTGGGTTTCGTACTCTACAGGACCGAAACCGCAGTCCACGTCGACGTATGAGGGCGTAGTCGTACCGAGCAGGATGGTGTAGGAGCCCGAGGGGTTCTCTATGTACATTGAGCTGGTGAGCGTGATGGTAGGCTCATCGGCAGCGTTTGCCATCATAGGCAAGGCAAGCGCAGCAGCGGCCACTATCGATTTGAATAGCTTGTTCATTGTAGCGGATTATTTTGTTAGATAGTTATGATTATTTCACGATGATGCGGCGGGTGAGGTTGCCGTTGACGTTGACCACGTATACGCCCGAGGCGAGGTGCGACAGGTTGAGGTTGAGTTGGTCGCCCGAAGCGCGGTCGAAGGCTACTTGCTGGCCGGAGATGTTGTACACGCGTGCTTCCACGGAGCGGGCGTTGCCCACGAACAGCTCGAACGAGCGGTGGTCGGCGGTGGAAATCATCAGCGGGTTGTTGTTGTCGATGGTCACGTCGGTGACGCCGGCGCGGCGGATGGCTTCTTTGAGGCCTGCGTAGGCGTTGAACTTGCCTGCACCCCATTTAGCGGGGTTGCCGGCTTGCACGTCGGCATCGACATCGCAGGTGGCGATAGCGATTTCGCGGCAGTCTTCGGCAGTGAGGTCGGGGTTGGCTTCGAGCCACAGGGCGATTGAGCCGGCGGCGAAGGGGGTGGCCATGGAGGTGCCCATAGCGTTCTGCCAGTAGTTGCGACGGCTTTCTTCAGCCCACACGGCGGTGATGGCGTTTTCGCCCACGCCGTTGGAGGCTTCCTCCACGTAGTAACTGTTGGTGGACGACACGATGGTGGCGCCGGGAGCGCAGAAGTGAGGCAGCGAGCGGCCTTCAACCACACCGTATGACGAGAATCCGGATACCAAGCCGGGAGTGAACGCACCTTGGTAGTTGTAAACATAGCCGTCAATCGAGGGATAGGAGTCGGAAACGTTATACGAACCTACTACGATAACGTTTTCGCCGCACGACATGTCGGAGATGGTTTGGTCGGTGGAACCGGTGTCCCAACCGTCTTGGTTGTAGTCGTCGAGACAGCCGTAGTAACCCATGTCGTAGCATTCAATCACCTGCCCGGGTTGGCCGGTGACGATGAAGCCGAGGATGTAGTGGCCGTCGGCGTTGGTGGATTCGTTGTTGACGGTGTAATAGTCCATGGTAGCCTTGTAGAGGCCGGTGGTGGCGTCGATTGTCCAACCCACACCGCAGTATCCTTTGAAGGCGGTGCCGAAGTTGGCCGATACGATGTCGGTATCGGCTTCCTGGCTCGATGCGTCGCAGTAGTATACGGCAGCGTCCTTCTGCTGGTTCTCTAAGATGGGCATGCGGTCGGATACCTTGCCGCGGTTGAGGTTGTACACGATGCCTTGCAGCTGGAACGGCTCGGTGGAGTAGAAGTAAGTTTGACCGTAGCGAGTGTTGGCCATATAGGTGGGCAGGATGAAGCTCTTGCACTCGGTATTGTCTTCACCGAGGGTCTTGATGAGCGACAGGGGGATGTCGCCCTCGTTGCCGGCGGAGATGACGATGGTGGCTTCCTGAGCGGCGAGGTCGAGGAACTGGTTGAAGATGGCTTGCGAGGAGTGGATACCGGTGTTGGAACCGAGCGACAGGGAGATGACGCAGGGTTCTTGCTTGTACCAACGGTAGTCGAGGATGCGGTCGATACCTTCGGCGATGAGCATGTCGTAGGTGTCGCCCACGGCAGCGGCGATGTCAGCACCGTAGGCCACGCCGTAGTATGGGTTGTCGATTACCTGCACGGGTGCTTCGCGGTCGTTGATGGCTACACCGGCTTGGATGGAGCCTTTGTAGCCGCCGGCGAGGATGCCTGCGGTGTGGGAAGCGTGGAATGTGGTGGAGTTGTCGGTGGTGAATCGCCAGATGTTGTCGCGGTCGTATTCAGTGCCGCTCCAACCGTCGGGATTAGAGTAGTCGATGTAGATGTGACCGAGGTAGCCGAAGCGGGAGGTGCCGTCTTCATTGCGGAAGTTGATGTGGTTGGCATCGAGGCCGCTGTCGTAGATGCCGCAGATTACACCTGCACCGGTGTAGGGATGGTCCACTTCGAGGCCTTCGTGGCAGGCGTTGACACCGGCAGCTGCACGTGCGTTGCTCATTTGTATATTACGCACGCGCGAGAGTTCGAGACGTTGCACCGATGCGGATGCAGCCACTTCTTCCACGATGTCGGTGGGGATGGACACCAGGGCGATGTCGCCGCGCACACGCGACACGTGCACGCCCATGGCTTCGAGGTCGTCGGCCGATGCGCCGTCGGCCAGCTTGATGAATGCTAACGAACAGTGAGCGCTGCCCGAGCGAGCGGGAGCGGCTCGAAGAGGAGAGGCGGCAGAACGCAAACCTTGTTGCTCGGCGCGTTGATGGCGCAGGAGCATCACGTCGTCGAGGGCTAATTGACCCATGGCCGACAGTGCGAAGCCACCGAGGAGCGTGGCTGTGAGTAGGAGTTTTTTCATGCTATAAATAATGTAGTTTAGTATATTCGAATATAGAAGCGTGGGCTTCACGGTGTTAGACTTAGCGGGTATGCGATTTAATCAGTGGGATGGATTAAATCGTGTGCAAATTTAAAGGTTTTTTGCCCATTCACCAAATAAATTCACATAAAAATGCTGAATAAAATGTTAAAACTATCATCCGCGGTAAAAATCTGCCACCGCGTATGCTCTACAACATAATTTTTCCTCACTGCATGACAGTTGGCGAATTTGCCCAATTAGTCAAATTAGTCCAATTCATAGCTGTGGAGTGTGGGGTGGTGGAGGAAGAAAGTGCCGGGCGGCCCATCGGCGGGCGGCCCGGCACACGGAATGTACAGTCGTATGAAGATTATTTAACTGTCACTTTTTGTTGGCCTACGATGTAGAGGCCGCGGGGGAGAGAGCCCAGGTTGGCGCGAGAGCCTACGCGGATGCCTTGGAGGTTGTAAACGGCATCGCTGTCGATGGCTTGGTCCAACAGGACGCTGTTTACACCGGAGTCGCCGAATTTGACGGTGAAGGTGGTGTTTTCGGTGACGATGTAGATGAAGTTTTGCGAGTACTCGGTCTTGTCGAGTTCGATTTTTTCTTCACCGAGGTAAACTTCCACAGCGGCGTCGGCTTCGCAACCGAAGGTGATGGCGGTGGTGCCGAGCACGGTGAAGTTCTTCCAGTCGTCGTTGAAGGTCACCCAGTCTTTGGTGGTGACGGGGTCGCCTTCTTCGGCGCCTTCCACTTCGAAGGTTACTTGGAAGTTGTCGGGGTTGGGGTTGAGTGCGAATGCTTTCACCACGTCGCCGTCTTGGGGAGTGAGAAGCCAGGAGCTGCCGCCGGCGTAGCGAGGAGCGAGCAGCTGGTAGTTAACCCACACGGATTGGTGTTCGTTGGCAGCTTCGCCGCCGAGGTAGAGGGCGAGGTCGCCGTCGTTGAAGGGGATGAAGTTGTAACCTTCAACTACCACGTATTCTTCCCAGTCGGAGTTGGAGAGGCCGAAAGAGTAGTCGCAAGCGGCCACGTCTTCCACGTAGAGGACGAACATGTTGGGCAGGTCTTTTTCGGTGGTTTCGACGTTGAGAATCATACCGTCTTCCAAGGTGATGAAGTAAGCACCGGTTTTGTCGGTTTCTTCGCCGTTGAGGGTTTGGGTGATTTTGGTGACGGTGCCGATGGCGCTGTTGTTGACGGAGAAGGAAGCGGCGGAGGCTACGAATTCGATGGTGTTTTCACCTGCTTGGAGTTCGATGTTTTCGTAGTTGAGCATAGCGGTCACGTTGTCGGGGTTGTCGACGATGATTGTGGCGTGGAGCTTGGGCAGGGGTTGTGCATCGATGTAGAGTTCGGTGTCTTCGGTGGGGGTGAAGGAGATGTAAGTGCCTGAGCCTTTGACTTCGCCGTTGAGCGAGTAGCTGCTGACGTTGTAAGCGGAGCTAACGTTGACGGAGACGTAGTCGTAGGCTTGGCATGAGAATGTGTTGCCGTCGACGGTGATGTCTTCGTAGTTTACGGCTACCGACTTGATGCATTCCATACCTACGCCTTCGGGGAAGGAGAGGGTGATGTTGCAGGGCATGTCGGGGTATTCGCCTTTCACATCGATGGTCATGCCGTCGGCCAAGGGGATGGCGTTGGACCAGCCGACTTCGAAGGGTTCGTCGTTAACGGTGATGGAGTAGAGCTTCTTGGAGCCGATGGAGTTGAGCCAAAGTTCGGTTTCGAGTTCGGGGTCGAAACCGACGGTCTGCGAACCTTCCACCAAGTTGATTACGGCACCGGAGCCGCTGAGCGAGGCGTTAATCAACTCGGGGTTGTCGGCGATGAGGGTGAAGCTGCAGGTGCGGCTTTCGGCAAGGTTCTTGGTAGTAACGGTGTAGATTTGGCCGCTTTCGTTCACAGAGTAGAAGTACTTGGAGAAGTAACCTCCATACAAGCTCATGTCGAGGCCGTCTTTGTCGGTAACGGAGGTGATGGCGAAGTTCTCCTTGGGTTTAACGTTGAGCTGAGTGTAGAGGTCGACGGTGAATTCGTTGTTACCGCCCACTACGGTCTGTTCTTCGTTGGAGATGGTCACGGTGACGGCATCGGGATTGTCGAGCACAAGGGTGAAACTGATTTGGCTCTGGTCTTGGGCGTTCGCAGTCAAGGCGGTAAAGACTGCGAACAGTGTTACAATAAGTGAGTAGACTTTCTTCATAGTCAGTACGATTGGTTTGGTTTGTAAATAATTGGAAACGTTTTTGAAGCTTTCGGCTGCAAATTTAAATCAAAAAATTGAATTTGCAAAATATTTTTCAGAAAATTTGAAGAAATTATTGCAATTATATAAAAATGGGGCGGCGTTTATGCGCAATTTTTATATTATTATATGTGGTAACGTGCAGGTTTTCGCAGAAAGCGGCGCGAATGTTTGCACCTTTGGCGAAAAATTCGTACCTTTGCGGTGAATTTGCAATAATCAATGAATACGCTCACTCAAACCATCGCAATAGACAAGGCCACGGTGGCTGAAATGCCCACGGTGACCTTTCCGGGAGGCATCACCGTGGTCGACGACGCTGCGTCGGCTCGTGTGGCTGTGCGTGAGTTGATGCGGGCTCGCGTAATCGGTTTTGATACCGAAACGCGGCCTTCGTTTCATAAGGGTCGTCATCACAGTGTGGCTCTTATGCAGCTCTCCACCGAGGACCACTGCTTCCTGTTCCGTCTCAACATCTTGGGCATCTCCGAGGGTCTGCGCAAGCTGTTGGAGGACCCCGAAATCATCAAAATCGGGCTGTCGGTGCACGACGACTTCGCTGTGATGCGTCGTCTTGCTCCCGATTTGGACCCGCAGGGCTTCATCGACCTGCAAGAGTATGTGAAGTACTTCCATATCAGCGACATCTCGTTGCAGAAAATCTACGCAATCATCTTTGGCGAGCGCATCTCCAAGACGCAGCGCCTCACCAATTGGGAAGCACCGGTGCTCACCGAGGCTCAGCAAACCTACGCCGCCATCGACGCGTGGGCTTGCTTGCGGCTGTACCGCCGCCTGCGTTCGGGGGCTTTCCGTCCCGACGATTCTCCTTATATCGTGGACCGCGCCGAGTATTTGGCGGCGCATAATCAGCCCGTTGCGCAATGAAGGTGAAGCGCTACGTGATTGCTCCGGTGGCCTTGGCCGTGTATCTTGCGGGCATGGCTTGGTGGTGCTACCCCGCTGTAGGGCGCGGGGAGCTGTCCGCCACGCAGTTTTGGGCTACGGTGGCTGTGACCGGCGCTGTGATTGTGGCTCTCTTTTTCATCGGCCGACGCCGCGACAAGCTCCGTGGCGAACGTCTCGACGACCTCGATAATAACTCCAACAAACAATAACTATGGCTAAAAAAGCACTCCTTATCATCCTCGACGGATGGGGCATCGGCGACCACAAGCACGACGATGCTATCTTCTCTACTCCCACTCCTTACTGGGACCACCTCATCGCCACTTATCCCAACTCGCAGCTGCTCGCTTGCGGCGAAAGCGTGGGCTTGCCCGACGGCCAAATGGGTAACAGCGAAGTGGGCCACCTCAACATCGGCGCCGGCCGCATCGTTTACCAAGATTTGGTGAAAATCAACAAGGCTATCGAAAGCGGTAAAATCTACGACAACGCGCAAATCCGTGCTGCGTTTGAGTACGCTAAAT
>JBJEKG010000238.1:0-8667 GCA_051878535.1 Muribaculaceae bacterium | reverse complement strand
CACCTATGAAAAAACTTTACGCATTGTTGTCGTTAGCCGCCGTGGCCGTGAGCGCCACCGCCGCAACACCGCTGAATGCCGAGCTGCCGCAGTTGCCGCGTCACTCGTTCCAAACCGCCGAGTTGCAAAATGTGGCTCAGCCGCAAGTTGAATCCACCCGTATGCGCAAAGCTCCGGCCAAGGCCGCTGCCGCCACCTCCGTTGCCGACTTCCAAGGCATCTACCTCGGTGAAAGCTATTCGCTGCGCGCCAATGAGAGCCAAACCGCCAATGTGGGCTGGCAAGTGGACGGCATCGCCGGCATCTTCGACGTAGGCGACGGCACCGTAACTATCTCCGGTCTGTGGGACGAATCCATCGAACTCACCGGCGGTGTGTTCGACCCCGAGTCGCAAACCATCTCCTTCTCGCCGCAAGACCCGGGCGTAAGCGGTGGTAACTACAACGTCTACCTCGCCGTGCTCGACTTGGCCACCAACACCCTGTCGGACGAGGACATCGTGTTTAACGTCGACTTTGAGAACCGCAACATCTGGTATATGGGCGACATTGACCAAGTCAACAACAAGTGGGCTACGTGCTTGTGCATCGCCGCTATGAACCCCACCACCGGTGCATACGCGGGCGGTTTCGACTGGTTGCCTTTCGTTGACTTCAACGAAGTGAACGGCTACGTACAGTATTCGTACTACGAAGAAAATGCAACCGAACCCACTGATACTTACGACTTTATCTACACCGAAATCCAAGGCAACGACTTGGTATGCTACAACCTGCTGGGCGGCGGCTTCTCCTACCCCGTTCCCTTCACCGTTGACGCTACCGCTCGCACCGCCACCTGCGTCGATGCCGTGTTCACCGAACAATCCGACGGCACCGCTATGTACCCCTTCTACCTGTGCGATGTGGTGATTTCCGGCGAAAGCGCATCGCTCGGCTCCACCACCGTTGAAACCGACATCGTATTCGGCGACGACGGCGAAGGCGGCACTCTCACCGGCCTCACCAAGGACTACGTGGCCGCAGTGTGCGACTACAACGGACAACTCCTGCCCTGGGTAGGCAACGGCCTGATTTACGACTTCACCATCGTGTACACCGGCGACCTGCTGGCTGACATGGCCGGCGTGGAAGACATCCGCATCGACACCGACAACACCAACGCCCCGGTTGAATACTTCAACCTCCAAGGCCAACGCGTGGCTAACCCCGCCGCCGGTCAGGTATACATCCGCCGCCAAGGCAGCGAAGCCACCAAAGTTCGCTTCTAATTAGCGGCGTGTGGAGAGGCTCTTCCACAAATCCCCTTCCACACAATCTATAAAAAGCTCCCCCCAAAAAAGGTGGGAGCTTTTTTGCGCCCGCCGCGGCAGCCTCACGCAGATTCAGCCGATTTAGGCGCAATCGGCATCGCCTTTGTGCGGCACGCGAGCATTTTTATTTGGCTATGTCGCAATTATTTGCTAACTTTGCCGCACAACTATAAAACACTAATACCTAAACTCATGAAACGACTCTTTTCTTTGTTCGTGGTTCTTGCTGCACTGTTCACCCCGGCTTTGGCCGACGATGATGTGCAATGGCAGTACATTGATGCGCAGGACTTGCGCGTAATCAATAAAGGTTGGGACAACACTCTGCGCCCCTACACCCGCATCCCCGCTTTCTTGGAAGACAGCGTGCGCCCAACGTTGTGGGAGCGCTCGCAATGCTCCTCGGGCATCGCCGTGCGCTTTGCCACCAACGCCCGCCACATCGGCGTGCGCTACGAGTTGCTGTGGAACACTCACCTCATCCACATGGCCGACACCGGGTTGAAGGGCACCGACCTCTACATCCTCGAAGGTGATTCGGTGTGGCGCCACGTCAATACCAACCGCCCTTACATTAAAGATAAAGACACCAACCCCGACAGCCACTGGGTGGAATCGACCTACGTCGACGGCCTCGACGGCCAAATGCACGAGTTCATGATTTACTTCCCGCTCTATGATGGTGTGAATCAGCTTTTTGTAAAGACTGAAGAAGGTGCTGAAGTCACCGCCGGCAACCCGCGCATCATCGACCGCGACCGCCGCATCGTGGCCTACGGCACTTCCATCCTCCAAGGCGGATGCGCCTCGCGCACCGGTATGTGCGGCACCAACATCATCTCGCGCGAGCTCAATAGCGAGGTGGTCAATATCGGCATCTCCGGCGAAGGCAAGATGGACTTCTGCATGGCCCGCGCCATGGCGCAGATTGCCGACGTCGACCTTTACCTCATAGACCCCGTGCCCAACTGCACCGAGATGATGTGCGACACCCTCACCTACGACTTCGTCAAAATCCTTGCCGACGCCCATCCCAACACCCCCATCGTGCTGCTCGAAGGCCCCATCTACCCCTACTCGCGCTATGATAACTTCTTCCGCAATTACCTGCCCAAGAAGAATGCCGCCTTCCGCCGCAACTACGACCGCCTCGTTGCCGAAGGCTATCGCAACATATATTATATTGAATCCACCGGCCTCGACGGCGTGGAAGACGACGGCACCGTCGACGGCATCCACCTCACCGACCTCGGTTTCCGCCACTATGCCGACCTCATTGTGCCACGCTTAAGGCAGATTTTAGGCTGGTAAATGCGATTTTTTTGGCAAAATGTAAATATTTTTGCAAAAACTTGCGGTTTATTCAAAAATAATACTTACCTTTGCCACCAACTAACCATAACCTGTTTTTTTCAGCAATATTTACTATTGACCCTAAATCGATATGTTAGAGAAAACGAACGTAAAAGTCCTCGACAAGGTTGTCGTGCGCTTCTCGGGTGACTCTGGCGACGGCATGCAGCTCGCCGGCAACATCTTCACGAATGTGTCGGCCGGCGTGGGCAACCAAGTGTCGACCTTCCCCGACTATCCCGCCGAAATCCGCGCTCCGCAAGGCTCACTCTCCGGTGTGAGCGGCTTCCAAGTGAGCGTGGGTATGTCGGTCTACACTCCCGGCGACGCCTGCGACGTGCTCATCGCCATGAACCCCGCTGCTTTGAAGCAGAATGTGAAGTTCCTCAAACCCGGCGGTGTCATCATCGTCGACATCGATTCCTTCAAGGAAGCCGACCTGCGCAAGGCTAAATTCGAAACCAACGAGCCTTTTGCCGAACTCAATATCAAAGGCCAAGTGGTGGAAGTGCCCGTCACCTCCATGACCAAAGCCGCTCTGGCCGATTCCGGCCTCGACAACAAGAGCGTGCTCAAGTGTCGCAACATCTTCGCCCTCGGCTTGGTGTGCTGGCTCTTCGACCGCCCCATCGAGAGCGCTCTGCGCCACCTCAAAGCCAAATTCGCCCGCAAACCGGCCATCTTCGAAGCCAACTCCAAGGTAATCGAAGCCGGTTACAATTACGGCCACAACATCCACGCCTCCGTGTCGACCTATCGCATAGAAAGCGACGAGCCCACCCCCGGCGTGTACACTGATATCAACGGCAACACCGCCACCGCCTGGGGTCTCATCATGGCCTCGCAGAAAGCCGGCCTGCCGCTGTTCCTCGGCTCATACCCCATCACCCCCGCCACCGACATCCTCCACGAGCTGGCCAAGCGTAAAGACCTCGGCGTCAAAGCCGTACAGATGGAAGACGAAATCGCCGGCGTATGCTCCGCCATCGGCGCCTCTTTCGCCGGTAACTTGGCCGTGACCTCCACCTCCGGCCCCGGCCTCGCCCTCAAGAGCGAAGGCATCGGCCTGGCCGTGATGGCCGAGCTCCCCTTGGTGGTAATCGACGTGCAACGCGGCGGCCCCTCCACCGGCCTGCCCACCAAGACCGAGCAAACCGACCTGTTCCAAGCCATCTACGGCCGCAACGGCGAATCACCCCTCGCCGTAGTTGCCGCCGCCACCCCCACCGACTGCTTCACCATGGCCTTCGAAGCCGCTCGCATCGCCTTGGAGCACACCACCCCGGTAATCCTGCTCACCGACGCATTCATCGGCAACGGCTCCAGCGCTTGGCGCATCCCCGAAGATAGCGAGTTCCCCACTATCCACCCGCGCCACGCCACCGCCGAGCAAATCGCCGCCAACGGCTATCGCCCCTACGACCGCGACCCCGAAACCCTCGCGCGCCTGATGGCCGTGCCCGGCACCGAAGGCGGTCAGCACCGTCTCGGCGGTCTTGAAAAAGACTTCACCACCGGCGCCATCTCCAACGACCCCGCCAACCACGAAAAAATGGTGCAAACCCGTCGCGAAAAAATCGCCCGCATCGCCGGCGACATCCCCGCATTGGAAGTGCTCGGCAATGCCGACGCCGACACCCTGCTCGTTGGCTGGGGCGGCACCTACGGCCACATCCGCGCCGCCGTTGACCAACTCAACGCCGAAGGCACCGCGGTGGCTATGGCCCACTTCCGCTACATCAACCCCCTGCCCGCCAACGCTCTCGACGTGCTCCGTCGCTACAAACGCGTCATCGTGGCTGAACTCAACACCGGCATGTTTGCCGACTTCCTCCAAAGCAAGCTCGCCGGCAAGGAAGTGCTCCGCATCAACAAAATCCAAGGCCAACCCTTCAACGTAGGCGAAATCGTAGACAAAGTAAAAGAATTTACCCAACAAAGCTAAGTCATGGATAACCAACAATATACCCCCGCCTCGTACAAGAGCGACCAGGCCGTGCGCTGGTGCCCCGGTTGCGGCGACCACGCCATCCTCAACACCCTCCACAAGGCCATGGCCACCTTAGGCATACCGCCTCACCAAACCGCCGTCATCTCCGGCATCGGTTGCTCCTCGCGCCTGCCGTACTACATGAACACCTACGGCTTCCACACCATCCACGGCCGTGCTGCCGCCATCGCCACCGGCTTCAAAGTGGCCAACCCGCAGATGACCGTGTGGCAAATCTCCGGCGACGGCGACGGCCTTGCCATCGGCGGCAACCACTTCATCCACGCCGTGCGCCGCAATATCGACATCAACATCTTGCTGTTCAACAACAAGATTTACGGCCTCACCAAAGGCCAATACTCCCCCACCAGCGCCCGCGGATTCGTGTCGAAATCTTCCCCTTACGGCACCACCGAAGACCCCTTCATCCCCGCTGAATTAGTATTCGGCGCCCGCGGCACTTTCTTCGCCCGCTCCATCGACGTGGAACTCGCCACCAGCCAAGAAGTGATGGTAGCCGCCGCCAAGCACCACGGCGCCGCAGTGTGCGAAATCCTCCAAAACTGCGTAATCTTCAACAACGGCATCCACAATCCCATCACCGATAAAGAAGTACGCGCCGACCGCACCATCCACCTTCGCCACGGCGAAAAAATGCTCTTCGGCAAAGACCTCAACCGCGGCTTGGTGCAAGACGGCTTCGGCCTCAAAGCAGTGACCATCGGCGAAGATGGCTACACCATCGACGACGTATTGGTGCACGATGCCCACTGCCAATCCAACTTCCTCCACCAACAACTCGCCATGATGGACGGCGAAACCCTCCCCTTGGCCGTTGGTGTGATTCGCGACGTCGACGCTGCGGCATACGACACTGCCGTTGAGCAGCAAGTGGCCGAAGTGTGCGCCCGCAAAAACTTCCAATCGCTGCGCGAAATGATTCTCGCCGGCGAAACCTGGACAGTAGAATAACATCCAATTTCCCCTTATATCACCGCGAGTGCTCGGGCCGTGAGGTTCGGGCGCTCTTTTTCTCACTATGGGGCAATGCATTGACTTTCAACCACTTGTATTGCCACGTCATACCCGGATGGCTCCACCGCACGAAGCCTCTTTGCATTTGCTCCGAGTTCTTGCTCGGCCCGCCTGTTGCATTAGACAAAAAATTTTTTGCAGGTGGATGATAGATTTTTGGGGGAGGGTGGGTCTTTATCTATGCAAGTGTAAAATAACATTCATCACAAAGGCTGTTTTCAGAAGCATTCATCACACACATATTGCATAGTGTAATAATTTTAAAGGTTAGTTAGTTAGCAAGAGACCTCGACCGAGTTGGCCGAGGTCTTTTGATGTAATAATCGTGGCATTTCGTACAAAAATCCGCAGAATCTTTGGAATTATACCAAATTATTCATAAATTTGCAGTACTAAATTTATTAATCGCCTATACATTAAATCATTATCAAATATGAGCAATCCTATCATTATCGGCCGTAGCCGTAACTGCAATGTGGTTGTGCCAAACGAACGCGTAAGCCGCGAACATGCGCGCATCACTGTTCAAAATGGTCAATTCGTTTTTGAGAATGTTGGCGCGAATGGCTCCACACTGAATGGACAGCCGCTGGTGGGTCCCACAATAGTGAATCCCGGCGACAACATTATGTTGGCCGGTGTGGCACCTCTGCCATGGAATGACGTGATGAGCCTACGGTCGAGCGAAAGTGAAGGTACTCCAACGGCCATCAACCAGCAACCCGCGCCCGGCTACGCACCGCAGCAACCCGCACCCGGCTACGCTCCGCAGCAACCCGCACCCGGCTACGCTCCGCAACAGCCCGCGCCCGGCTATCAGCAACAGTATCCTCAACAGCAGTTCGCTCCGGTCGACAATACCAACTACGAGGACCTCAACATCTTTCTCAAAATCATATCTTTCCTGTTCCCCATCGTAGGTATCGTCCTGTACTTCATATATCGAAATAGTGCGCCCAACAAGGCTTCGCAAGCCGGTAAGTGGGCCGGTATCGGCTTCGCCGTGGGTATGGTCTTAAACGTATTAGCAGCCTTAGGTTAACCATAAAAAGCCACCAAATTGGTGGCTTTTTTATTTTTTTTTGGAAAACATGGTGGATATTACAAAAAATTTGCTAACTTTGCATATTTATTGACTGAAACCATTTGAAATGAGAGTAAAAATTCACCATGAAGGCAATGGAATCCTGCTGATAATGTTAGCCATTATCGCAGCAGTGCTTGTGCCGATGTGGCTGTGGGTTGAACCTGTGGCCTGGCCAATTGCCGTGTCGGTGGTGCTCGGCATACTGTTCCTGCTTACGCTTAATTTCTTCCGCAGCCCGCGCCGTTGCTTCGTAGGCGACCCCACCGATGCAGTGGTGGCCAGCGCTGATGGCAAAGTGGTGGCTTTAGAAGAGGTGTTTGAGGACGAGTTCCTGCACTGCCGCTGCATCCAGTTGTCAGTGTTTATGAGCATCTTCAATGTGCATGCCAACTGGTTCCCTGTCAACGGTATAGTGGAAGCCACCGCACACAATAACGGCCGCTTTCAAGCCGCATATCTACCCAAGTCGAGTACAGAAAACGAGCGCTCGGCCGTGCTGATTCGCACCGCCGACGGTAACCGCGTGCTGGTGCGCCAAATCGCCGGCGCTGTGGCGCGCCGCATAGTCACTTACGCCGAAGCCGGCAACGAGGCAAACATCGAAGACCATCTCGGATTCATCAAATTCGGCTCGCGCGTGGATCTTTACCTCCCCCTTAACTCTGAAATTTTCGTCAAAATCGGCGATACCACCACCGGCGGCATCACCCAAGTGGCAAAACTGCATGCCCCAACATAATCGCCCTCTGATACGTTATATATCCAAACTTCTTAGATTTCCAACCGGTAATCATGTCGAACAAGGTAACTTCATACATTCCTAATATACTGACACTGTGCAACTTGCTGTCGGGTTGCGTGGCCATCTACATGGCCTTCCACATGGGCGAAACCCTCGGCCCGCTCCAAGGTCTGCACTGGTGCTGGATTTTCATCGCCGCTGCAGCCGTCTTCGACTTCTGCGATGGTGCCTCCGCTCGCGGCCTCCATGCTTACTCTAAAATCGGAGCCGAATTGGATTCGCTCTCCGACGTGGTGAGCTTCGGTGTGGCGCCCGCCATGCTGATTCTTAACACTATGCAGCACCACGGCACCTGCGTGTGGCTCAGCTTCGTGCCGCTGTTAGCCGCCGCTTTCGGCGCCCTGCGCTTGGCTATCTTCAACGTCGACACCACTCAAACCACCTCATTCCGCGGCCTACCCATTCCGGCCAACGCAATCTTCTGGGTGGGCATCTCCGCGTGGATTGAGCAGCACGGCTACCCCCACTCGGCCGTGCTCGTGGTCCTCACTTTGGTGATGTCGGTGCTGATGGTGAGCCGTATGCGCATGTTCTCGCTCAAGCTCAAATCATTCGCCCTGCGCGAAAACTTCCGTCGCTACGCCCTGCTGTTGGCCACCGCCATGTTCCTCATTACCGAACATGTGGCCGGCCTCATCTGGGCCATCGTGCTCTACATCCTTATCTCTGCCGTAGGACGCAAAGAGCAGCCCGCGGCGTAAGCTCCTCCCTCTCTCTAATCTCCTCATACTCAACATAATATGGATGCCCTGCTGATTATTCTCCTCATCGTATTCCTACTTTTCTACTTCGGCCCGTGGCTCTTAAAAAAGTTCCTACTCTGGCAACTTCGCAAAATGCAACGCCGCGCTTTCCATGCCTTCAATCAAGGCGCTCAACAGCAGCAAGCACAGCCACAACCACGGCGCTCAAAATACGCTGACGTTCAAGGCAAAGACGCTAAATTCGAGGAAATTACCTCCGACCAACCCATCTCTCCCTCACGTTCATACACCCCCACCGCCCCCAAAATCACCGATGCGCAGTGGGAGGAAATCTCCTGACACCCCGCACGATAGGTGAATTAGCCCAATTAGGCTAATTGGGC
>JBJEKG010000237.1:0-8699 GCA_051878535.1 Muribaculaceae bacterium | reverse complement strand
GCGGAAGCGTTTCGCCATTGCGTACTAAGTTCCAAACCAAAATCAGTAGCACCAACGCCGGCGCGAGGTAGCGCACCACCAATTCCACCGGTTTGGCTACGTGACAGCGTAGTTGGCCGTGGTTCGACAGCTGGTCGCGCAACAGCTTGCGCGGCGCCACCCATCCCACGAAGATGCACACGGCGATAGCCACCAACGGCAGCAGGTAGTTGGAGGTGATGTAGTCGAGCAGTTCGAAGATGGTCATGCCGAACACGGTCACGTCGGACATAGAGCTGAACGACAGCGAGCACACAGCGCTCAGCGGCAGCAACGGCAGCGTGGTCCACAACACCGCGGCGCGGCGGCTGAGGTTGAGCCGTTCCACCAAGAATGCCACGGTGACTTCCAATAGCGACACCGTGGAGGTCAATGCAGCCGCAAACAGCAACATGAAGAACAGGATGGCGCAGAAGCCCGTGGCCGGCATCAGGGCGAACACCTCCGGCAGAGTTTGGAACACCAACGTGGTGCCGCGCAGTGCTTGGTCCTGCAAACCGGTGGCCGACATCGCCGGGAAGATGACCAACCCAACCAAAAGAGCCACCAACAGCGACGAGGCCACGACAACCAACGAGGTGCGAGTGAGCCGCGCGTCCTCCGGGTAATACGACGCGTAAGTCACCAAGATGCCCATACCCAAACTCAGCGAGAAAAACGCCTGTCCGAGGGCCGAAATCACCGCCGGGAAGGTGATTTTGCTGAAGTCGGGCGCCAAGAACCATTCCACGCCGGCACCCGCGCCGGGTAGCGACAGCGACACGCCGCACAGAATCAACAGCACAACAAACAGCGTGGGCATCATAATGTTCGACAGCCGCTCAATGCCCTTGGCCACGCCGCCCAACAGCACGAACATGTTGATGAAAATCACCGCCCAGGTGGCCAAAATCGGCATCCACGGGCTGGAGATGTACTGCTGCATGTGGGCGGCAAAGATTTCGGAGTTGGTGGTCGCACCTTCCACGGGTGCGAATAAATCGCCTGTGACAGAGCTGATTAGGTACTCAAACGTCCAACCTTCCACCACAAAATAGTAGGCATTAATCATGAACGGTGCCACCACCGACACTATGCCGATGAGCCACCACTTGGTGCCGGGGGCTATCTTGCGAAACACGCCCACCGAATCGCTGCGACCGGCACGCCCCAAGGCAAACTCGGCCAGCATCACCGGTATACCCAGCACAGCTATACATATAATATATAGCAGCAAGAATGCCGCGCCGCCGTTGTCGGCAGTCTCGGCCGGGAAGCGCCAAATGTTGCCCAAGCCCACGGCTGAGCCCACAGTTGCGGCTATCAGCCCTAATTTCGAAGCGAATTGATTCCGTGCCATAGCAAGTGATTGGTTATCAGTCGACTAATTCACAAATAAGTGTGGCGGACGTAGCATCGACCACGCGCACGCGAGCGATTTGGCCCACGCCGTGACGCCCACGCGGCAGCACGCAGGTCTTGTTGCCGTCGGTGCGACCCACCAACTGCTCGGCCGAGCGTTTGGAAATGCCTTCGACCAGCACATCAAACTCGCGGCCCACGTCGCGGCGGTTCGAGGCCAACGACAGCTCATTCTGCAAGGCAATCATGCGGTTGAGGCGGTCGATTTTCACCTCCTCCGGCACGTTGTCGGGCATCGAGCGCGAGGCCAACGTGCCGGGACGTTCGGAGTATTTGAACATAAACGCGGCATCGAAGCCCACGGTGCGCATCAGCTCCAAGGTCTGCTGGAAATCCTCCTCCGACTCGTTGTGGAAGCCGGTGAACATGTCGGTGGTGATGGTGCACTGCGGCATCACGCGGCGGATGGCGGCCACACGGTCGAGATACCACTCGCGGGTGTACTTGCGGTTCATGGCCTTCAGCACCGAGTTGCTGCCCGACTGCACCGGCAAGTGGATGTGCTTGCAGATGTTCGCACACGAGGCTATGGCATTGATTACCTCGTCGCTAAGGTCCTTGGGGTGCGAAGTGGTGAAGCGCACGCGCATCTGGGGTGCGGCATCGGCCACCGCGGTGAGCAGGGCGGCGAAGTCGGTCACGGTGCCGTCCTCCGCCTCAAAGCGGTAGGAGTTGACATTCTGACCGAGCAGCGTCACTTCCTTGAAGCCGCGCTCGGCCAAGTCGGCCACCTCGCGCAGGATGCTGTCGATGGGGCGCGAACGCTCGCGGCCGCGGGTGTACGGCACGATGCAATAGGAGCAGAAATTGTTGCAACCGCGCATAATGCTCACGAAGCCGCTCACGCGGTTGGCGCCGATGCGGCGCGGCACCACGTTGCGATAAGTTTCGGTGGTGCTCAGTTCCACGTTCATGGCCTTGTGGCCCATTTCGGCCGCGGCGAAGAGTTCGGGCAGTTGCAGGTAAGCATCCGGGCCGGCCACCACGTCCACACCGTAGTCGTTCAGCAGCGTTTGCTGCACGCGTTCGGCCATGCAACCAATCACGCCGATGATAAGGCGCGTGCCCTTGCGCCGACGGCGTTGCGATGCCAAGAACTGCAGGCGCGAGTAGATTTTCTGCTCGGCATTGTCGCGAATGGAGCAAGTGTTGAGCAACACTGCGTCGGCTTTTTCCAGCTCGTCGGTGAGGTCATAACCCGCCATCTCCAAAATCGACGCCACAACCTCCGAATCGGCCACATTCATCTGGCATCCGTAGGTTTCTATGTATAAAAATCGGCTTTCCGAAGAAATATTTTCGTTTTTAGTCATTATTTTTGCCAAAAAATTTGTAATAATTCACAATTATAAGTAATTTTGTGCAAAATTACAAAATTTACTTCAAATATGAGCAACTTCATAGCAGATAATATTGGTTGGTTGGCCCCTTTGGCCATAATTTTGCTGACTTCTCTGTTTGGCAAGCGTAAAAAAGACCAATCGAGCAACCCGCCTCGCGTTGCAAATACACCTGCATATCCGCAACAGCCCCCGCGGCCGATGACCCTGCCGGAATTTCTGCAACAGATGCAGCAGGCACAGCAGCAACAGGCACAGCGTCCCATGCCGCAGCAACGTGCTGCCTCGGTTGCCACGGCAGTGCCCGAGGAAGGCATTCCGGCCGTAGCGGTTGAGCCTATCACCAATCACACCCCAATGACCGCCACAGCAGCTCGCCCCGCCGTCAGCCACCACACCCTGCGCCGCGCCATCATTTGGAGCCAAATTTTGCGTCGCCCTCAATTCTGATTATTATTAAACCATTTCTTATCCAAGAAAAATACCCAAATAACTTCCTAACCAATGGCTTATAACTTTATCACGGCTCAAGAAGCCGCGCAAATGATTCCCAACGGCGCCACCGTAGGTTTCTCGGGCTTCACCGCCCCCGGCGCGCCTAAGTTTATTACCGAGGCTCTTGCAGCTATCGCTGAAGAAGAACACGCTCAAGGTCGCCCCTTCAAAATCAACATCCTCTCGGGTGCTTCCACCTCCGACCACGCCGACGGCGTGCTCGCACGTGCCAACGCCATCAACCTGCGTGCACCCTATCAAAACAAACCCGACCTGCGCAAGCGTATCAACAGCCACGACTGTCACTACTGCGACCGTCACCTTTCCGACATGGCCCAAGAAACCCGCTACGGCTTCTATGGCCACATCGACTTCGCCATCATCGAAGCCGCCGACATCACCCCCGACGGCGAAATCATCCTCGGCTGCGGCTTGGGCAATACTCCCACATTCGCCAAAATGGCCGACAAAATCCTCATCGAGCTTAACGACCGTCTGCCCAAGACTCTGCTCGGTATGCACGACGTGTACATGCCCCTCGATCCCCCTTACCGCCGCGAAATCGGCATCTACAAACCCTCCGACCGCATCGGCTCGCCAATCCTCAAAATCGACCCCAACAAGGTGGTAGGTATCGTCAAGACCTCTTCGCTCGACGGCGTGTCGCCCTTCACCGAACCCGACGAAGTGTCCAAACTCATCGGTAACAACGTGGTCGACTTCCTCGTGAACGAATACCGCCGCGGCGCACTGCCCAAAGAGTTCCTCCCGCTGCAATCCGGTGTGGGCAACGTGGCCAACGCCGTGCTCTACAACCTCGGCGAAAGCACCGTGCTGCCCAAATTCCAAATGTACACCGAAGTAATTCAAGACGCCGTGTTCGAACTCATCCGCCAAGGCAAGTGCACCTTCGCTTCCACTTGCTCGATGACCTTCAGCGACAAGATTGAAGAAGAACTCTTCGCCAACATCGAATACTTCCACGACAAAATCGTGATGCGTCCGGCCGAAATCTCCAACAACCCCGAAGTAATCCGTCGCCTCGGCGTTATCGCCATGAACACCGCCCTCGAAGCCGACATCTTCGGCGGCATCAACTCCACCCACGTGCTCGGCACCAAGATGATGAACGGCATCGGCGGCTCCGGCGACTTCACCCGCAGCGCCTACGTGAGCATCTTCTCCTGCCCCTCGGTCACTAAAGGCGGCCTCATCTCCAACATCGTGCCTATGGTGGCTCACTGCGACCACTCCGAACACTCCGTCGACGTGGTCATCACCGACCAAGGCATCGCCGACCTCCGTCACCTCGACCCCGTGGATCGCGCCAAAGTCATCATCGACAACTGCGCTCACCCCGACTACCGTCCCCTGCTCCACGAGTACCTCCGCATGGGCAAAGGCGGCCAAACCCCGCACTCCCTCAAAGCCGCATTCGCCTTCCACACCGCCTTCACCGAAACCGGCGACATGCGCAACGTCGACTTCTCCAAATACCTCTAAAAAACAGTCCCCACCCATACCCCCACAAAGCAGCCGCCCACCCGCGGCTGCTTTTTTGTCGTCCACTTTGAGTTACACCTTTTTTGTAACGGCTCTGAGCTTCAGCGAAGTCATTCTCCTCTCCGCTCTCCGCTCTCCACTCTCCGCTCTCCACTTGCTCTTGCACGTGTGGAAATTTTTTCGTAACTTTGCACTCTCAATGGAAAACTATTAAAACTTACTTATATGAAATTACTCAAAGGAAAAACCGCGCTCATCACCGGCGCAGCTCGCGGTATCGGCAAAGCCCTTGCCCTCCGCTTCGCCCAAGAAGGCGCTAACGTAGCTTTCACTGACTTAGTTATCGACGAAAACGGCAAAGCCACCGAAGCCGAAATCGCCGCCTTCGGCGTCCAAGCCAAAGGCTACGCCTCCAACGCGGCCGACTTCGCCCAAACCGCCGAAGTCGTTAAGCAAGTCAAAGAAGACTTCGGCCGCATCGACATCCTCGTCAACAACGCCGGCATCACCAAAGACGGCCTGATGATGCGCATGACCGAACAACAATGGGACGCCGTTATCGCCGTTAACCTCAAGAGCGCCTTCAACTTCATCAACGCCGTTCTCCCCATCATGATGCGCCAACGCTCCGGCTCCATCATCAACATGGCCTCCGTAGTAGGTGTGCACGGCAACGCCGGCCAAGCCAACTACGCCGCTTCCAAAGCCGGTCTGATTGCCCTCGCCAAGAGCATCGCCCAAGAAGTAGGCTCACGCGGCATCCGCGCCAACGCCATCGCCCCCGGCTTCATCGAAACCGCCATGACCGCCGCTCTGCCCCAAGACGTGCGCGACGAATGGTGCAAGAAAATTCCTCTGCGCCGTGGCGGCCAAGTGGAAGACATCGCCAACGTGGCCCTGTTCCTCGCCTCCGACATGTCCTCCTACGTATCCGGCCAAGTCATCCAAGTCGACGGCGGCATGAACATGTAATCCCTCCCCACCCATACCCCACAAAGCGCCCGGCCCCCGGCCGAGCGCTTTTTTTTGCACACACAGCTGACCCCGCCCCCACCCCATCGCGCAGCCTTTTTGCATTAGCTTCGAGCTCTTGCTCGCCTCCCAATTATGCATTATGCATTATGAATTATGCATTATGAATTATGCATTATGAATTATGCATTCACATTTTTGTAATAGCTATGCAACACCCCTGAAATCTTTGCTTCGTAACTTTGCAGCGTGAAAAATTACTACGAAGCATTTATGAAAATCTTACGCATTTCAACCATCCTCGCGCTCCTGTTTTCAGCTGTAACTACCAACGCCACAGTGATTTGCGGCACAGTGAGCGATGCAGATGCCGCCGAAACTCTCATCGGCGCTTCCGTCACAATCGATGGTACACCACTCGGAGCCGTCACCGACATCGACGGCCGCTATTTTATTAATGTACGACCCGGCACCTACTCGCTCTCCGCTTCTTACGTGGGCTTCCGCACCGAAACTCGCCCGAACATCGCCGTCGCCGGCGACACGGTGGTGGTCGACTTCGACCTTCACAGCGAGCAGCAAACCCTCGGCGAGGTGACAGTGACCGCCGTGGCGCGTCGCAACACCGAGGTAGCACAAATCCAACGCCAGCGCCAAGCCGTGGTGGTGCAAAGCGGCGTTTCAGCCCAACAAATTTCGCGCACGCACGACCGCGACGCATCCGAAGTCATCCGCCGCGTCCCCGGCATCTCCATCATCGACGACCGCTACGTGATGGTGCGCGGCCTCAGCCAGCGATATAATAATGTGTGGCTCAACGGCGGCGCAGTCCCCAGTAGCGAGGCCGATTCCCGCGCATTTTCCTTCGACATCATACCCTCCGGCCAAATCGACAACATGACCATCGTCAAAAGTCCCGCGCCGGAATACCCCGCCGACTACACCGGCGGCTTCGTGCTCATCAACACCAAGCAGAACGTGGACCAAACCCAAGCCGACCTCTCCGTGGGCATCGGCATCAACGACCGCACGCATTTCCGCAACTTCATCTACGGCCACAACAGCCACTCGGCTCTGCCCAAGCAGTGGAACTACTATCCCGGCTACTCCAACCGCATTGATGTGCTTAATAACGGTCTGAACAACAACTGGTTGACTGATTCATCTCACCCCTTAGCCGACCTCAAGCTCGCCGGCTCGTTCGCCCGCCAGTGGATTCTCGACAGCGGCGCTCGCTTCGGCTTGCAATCCGCCGCCAACTTCAGCCGCGGCTACGTGGCTCAGCCCGACATGGAGAACTCGCTCTACGCGCCCTACGACCTGAGCAACGACCGTTCCGTGCCCCTGCGCCGTGCCGTCGACGACCAATACACCCGCAACATGCGCCTCGGTGCCATGCTCAACATCCACTTCCGCCCAGCCGATTCGCGCCACTACTTCGAGTGGAACAACATCTTCAACCTCATCACAAAGGACAGATTCTCCGAACGTTGGGGCTTCAACGCGCAAAACGACAACATCAACGACACCGAGTACTACTTCTCCTCGCGCCCCACGGTCAACAGCCAATTCAACGGCAAGCACACTCTGGGCATCCACCACGTGGACTGGAGTGCCGGCTATGCCTACGCCGGCCGTTCGCTCCCTGACCGCCGCCTCATCCAGCGCACCGACCGCACCGACCAAACCATGGGCATCTACCGCATCTCGCGCGAAAGCACCTCCCTCAACGAGCACATCGCATCCCTCGCCGCCAACTACTCCGCCGACCTCAGCTTCGGCACCATCAAAGCCGGCGCTTACGGCGAGTACGCCCACCGCACCTACACCGCCCGCCAGCTCCAATACGGCTGGCAACCGGAGAATAATCTCCCCGCCGGATTCATGTTTGCCGACGACGTCCCCACCACCGTGCTCATCGACCAAAATTACGGTCCCGACAAGCTCTACCTCTACGAAGAGGTCAACTTCCTCAACAACTACAACGCATCGCGTCGCCAAGTGGCCGCTTACGCCGCCTACTCCGGCCGCTGGCGCCAGTTCTCAATCTACGCCGGCGTCCGCTTCGAAAATATGCGCCAAACCTTGGAGATGAACACTCGCCAGTTTGAGGAATCCCTGCGCAAGACCAACTACGACTACACCGACCTCTTCCCCTCGGTCAATCTCACCTACCACATCGACTCCAAGCAGCAACTACGCCTGGCCTACGGCCGCTCAACCAACCGTCCCGAGTTCCGCGAACTCTCCTCGTCGGTCTACTACGACTTCGACCTCGGCAGCGATGTGATGGGTAACGCCGACCTCCAAGCCGCATACATCAACAACGTGGACCTGCGCTACGAATTCTACCCCTCGCGCAACGAGCAAGTGTCCGTGGCCCTATTCTACAAAGACTTCTCCAACCCCATCGAATGGACCTACACCGTGGCCGGCGGCACCGACCTCATCTACTCCTTCACCAACGCCCGCAGCGCCCACAACTACGGCGTGGAAGTCGACCTGCGCAAGAACCTCGACTTCATCGGCCTCACCGACTTCTCCCTGCTGTTCAACGGCTCGCTCATCAAGAGTGAAGTGAAATTCGCTCCCGGCACCACCAACGTCGACCGCCCCATGCAAGGCCAATCGCCCTACTTGGTCAACCTCGGCCTATTCTACAACCCACAATGGGGATTTTCAGCCGCCGTGCTCTACAACGTCATCGGCAAACGCATCATCGGCGTAGGCAACCGCTACGGCACCGCATCCGACGGCTCCGCCCGCAACATCCCCAACAGCTACGAAATGCCCCGTCACACAATCGACATCTCCCTCAGCCAAAAATTCGGCCGCTTCACCCTCTCGGCCGGTGTCCGCGACCTGTTGGCACAGCGCTACACCTTCAAACAAATTGAAGAGACCGGCGGCCGCACCATCGAAGAAGTTACCCGCTCCTATCGCCCCGGT
>JBJEKG010000236.1:0-1794 GCA_051878535.1 Muribaculaceae bacterium | reverse complement strand
ACACGTAAGCCAAGAATTGCTCGTAATACAGGGTGGTGAGGTTGTAGCTTTCCAGTTCCTGCAATCGCACCACGATGGCCGCGTCGATGTCGCCGGCATCCAGAGCCCGGCGCACTTCGGCGGTGCGCATCTCCACCACACGCACACCCATCTCGGGGTGCTCGCGGAGCAGCTGCGGGAAGAACAGCGGCAGCAGGTAGGGAGCCACCGTGGGAAGAATGCCGATGCGGAATGTGCCCGAGAGCGAGCCACGACTCTCTTCCGCTATCTGCGGGATGCGGCGCGAGGCGTCAAGCACCTTCTGCGCTTGACGGACGATGAGCTGCCCAACGTCGGTGGTGACCACCTGCGACTTCGAGCGCACAAACAGCTTTACGCCCAATTCCGCTTCCAACTTTGCCAACATCGTGCTCAAAGTGGGCTGCGTGACGCCGCATTCCTCGGCGGCGCGCGCAAAATGGTGACACTTATCCACTGCCACCACGTATTCCAATTGTTGAAGTGTCATATTATCATTGATGATTTCTATACTGCAAAGTTACGAATATTTTTCAGTAAAATAGATAAAATCTATCACAAAATTTAAAAATTTATTTGTTATATATCGAAAATATTTATTAACTTTGCATCAGTAAATCCAACTAACCACTTTAAACAATCTCTCAAACTATGAAAGAACTGAAAGGTACCAAAACCGAAAAAAACCTGCTGGAAGCCTTCGCCGGCGAATCCATGGCTCGCAACAAATACACCTACTACGCCTCCCGCGCTAAAAAAGACGGCTACGAACAAATCGCCGCTCTCTTCCTCGAAACCGCTGAAAACGAGCGCGAACACGCCAAACTGTGGTTCAAATACCTCGAAGGCGGCGCCGTGGCCGACACCCTCACCAACCTGCGCCACGCTGCCGAAGGTGAAAACTACGAATGGACCGACATGTACGACCGCATGGCCCGCGAAGCCGAAGAAGAAGGCTTCACCGAAATCGCCGCCAAGATGCGCGGTGTAGCAGCCATCGAACGCCTCCACGAAGAACGCTACCTGCGTCTGCTCAAAAACATCGAAGACGCCATCGTATTCTCGCGCGAAGGCGACGCAATCTGGGTATGCCGCAACTGCGGCCACGTGGTAGTGGGCAAACAAGCGCCCAAAGTATGCCCCGTGTGCGCACATCCCCAAAGCTACTTCGAACTCCGCGCCACCAACTACTAATCCCCGCCACCGCTATGGATCTCACCGTCCTGTTCAAACTCACCTACGGCCTCTACGTAGTAGGCGCATTCGACGGCACACGCCCGGTGGGCTGCACCATCAACACCTGCTTCCAAGTCACCTCGGAGAACCCCACCGTGGCCATCTCCCTCAATAAGCAGAACTACACATTGGAAGCCATCCGCCGCCACAACCGCTTCTCCCTGTCGATTATCGCCGAAGAATCCGACACCATGGTCATCGGCAAATTCGGCTTCTTCTCCTCGCGCGACACCGACAAATACGCCGACTTCGGCTACACTCCCTGCAACGGTGCCCCCTTGGTGAACGGCACCTTTGCCGGACGCCTCATCCTCGACGCCATCAACTACGTGGACTGCGGCACACACGTGCTCGTGGTGGCCAAAGTGCTCGACACCGTGCCCGGCACCGGCACCCCCATGACCTACGAATACTACCACCGCGTGGTGAAAGGTCGCGCACCCAAAACAGCGCCGACCTACGCCGGCGACTAATCCGCCCTACCCTACATCAACGCACAGCGCCGACCCCACCCAACGAGGTCGGTGCTGCCGCTATCTT
>JBJEKG010000235.1:0-1797 GCA_051878535.1 Muribaculaceae bacterium | reverse complement strand
GCTTCCATATAATATATGTGGAGGTTAGAGGGTGGCGCGGGAGGCGGTGGTGGCTTGGCCGAGGAAGACGGTGGCGGCGGCGCTGAAGCGGTCAGCGGAATCGGTGGTGAGGTAGCGGCAGGAGCCGGTACGAGTGATGCGTGCTTCCATGTCGGGGTGGCGCCGCAGGTAGTCGGTAAGGGAGGTGGCCACGATGTCGCCTTGGCTTAGGATGGTGATGCCCGCCGGCACATATTGGCGGATTTTTGGCAGCAGCAGGGGGTAGTGGGTGCAACCGAGCACGATGGTGTCGATTTGGGGGTCGGCGGCCAGCAGGGCATCGATTTCTTTGCGCACGAAGTAGTCGGCACCCGCCGAAGCGGCTTCGCCGTATTCCACCAACGGCACCCACATAGGGCAGGCGTGGGCGGTGGTGACGAATCCGGGGTTAAGGTGCTCGATTTCAATGTTGTAGGAGCCGGAGGCCACGGTGCCGGGGGTGCCGAGCACGCCCACGTGGCCGGTGCGCGAGGTGGCGCCTAACTGCTCCACGGTGGGGCGGATGACGCCGAGTACGCGGCGCGAGGCGTCGAGCACGGGCAAATCGCGCTGCTGGATGGAGCGTAACGCCTTGGCCGAGGCGGTGTTGCAGGCCAAGATGACCAAGTGGCAGCCTTGCGCAAAGAGGTACTTGACGGCTTGCAGCGTGAAGTCGTAAACCAGCTCGAACGAGCGAGTGCCGTAGGGCGCGCGAGCGTTGTCGCCAAGGTAGATGTAGTCGTACTGCGGCAACTGTGCGCGCAGACTTTTGAGAATAGTCAAGCCTCCGTAACCCGAATCAAATACACCGATTGGTCCGGGTTGCGAAGGCTTGGATAGGTTAGCGGAGGTAATCAAAGGCGTGATTTGATTGCTTCGGTTTCTTTTTCGTAGCCGGGCTTTTCGAGCAGGGCAAACATGTTGCGCTTATAAGCTTCCACACCGGGTTGGTTGAAGGGGTTGACATCGAGGATGTAACCGCTGATGCCGCAAGCTACTTCGAAGAAGTAGATGAGCTGGCCGAGGTACTTCTCGCTGAGGGTGGGGATGGTGATGCGGAGGTTGGGCACGCCGCCGTCAACGTGAGCCAAACGAGTGCCGAGTTCGGCCATCTTGTTCACTTGGTCCACGCGCTTGCCGGCGAGGTAGTTGAGGCCGTCGAGGTTGTCGGCATCGGTGGGGATAACCACGGTGTGCTGCTGCTCTTCAACGGAGATTACGGTTTCAAAGATGGAGCGTTCGCCTTCTTGAATCCATTGGCCCATGGAGTGGAGGTCGGTGGAGTTGTCCACAGAAGCGGGGAAGATGCCCTTGTGGTCCTTGCCTTCGCTTTCGCCGTAGAGTTGTTTCCACCATTCCGACACGAAGTGGAGTTTGGGGTTGTAGTTGACCAGAATTTCGATTTTTTTGCCGGCGCGGTAGAGGGCGTTGCGTGTGCAAGCGTAGAGGATGGCGGAGTTGTCACGGCCTTCGAGGGTGGCAGCTTGCATTTCGGCAGCGCCGGCCACGAGGGCTTTCACGTCGTAACCGGCCACGGCGATAGGCAGCAGGCCCACGGGGGTGAGCACCGAGAAGCGGCCGCCGACGTTGTCGGGAATTACGAAAGTCTTGTAGCCTTCGCTGGTGGCGAGGGTGCGGAGGGCGCCACGTTTTGCGTCGGTGATGGCCACGATGAGTTTGGCTGCTTCGGCACGGCCCACTTGCTGTTCGAGTTGTTCTTTGAGCAGACGGAAGGCGATGGCGGGTTCGGTGGTGGTGCCGGATTTGGAGATTACGATG
>JBJEKG010000234.1:0-8887 GCA_051878535.1 Muribaculaceae bacterium | reverse complement strand
CGGCTGGTCGAAAATTGGGTCAACCGCGATTTGGGTAACGCATGACGAAAACAGGGCTCCGGGGCCGCATTCGTATACCCACCAAGATAACCACCCACCGGTAGTGCCGCAGCAAGCCGCGGCACTACTTGTGGGTGAAGGAGGGTGGTCAACTCCGAAAAAAATCTGCAAAATCTGCGTGAGATTTTTGTCGCGTGGTGGCCCGACGTGTATGCCGCAGCAAGCCGCGGCACTACTTGTGGGTGAAGGAGGGTGGCCAACTCCAAAAAAATCTGCAAAATCTGCGTGAGATTTTTGTCGCGTGGTGGCCCGACGTGTATGCCGCAGCAAGCCGCGGGCGGGGGTTAGTCGAAGACGCCTTCTACGCTTTCTTCGGAGGTGTCGGGTTCGGGGGGTAGGCCGCCGAGGTCGGAGTCGCAGAGGTTGAGGCCGGCGGGGAAGGTGAAGGTCTTGCTTTGGGAGTAGTGGAGGCTACGGTCGGCGTAGACTTTGCTGATGTACAGGCCGTAGATGGGCAGGGCCATCGAGGCGCCTTGTCCCTCGGCCATGGAGTTGAAGTGGATGTAGCGCTCTTCGCCGCCAACCCATACGCCGGAGACTAAGTCGGGGGTGAAGCCCATGAACCAGCCGTCGGAGTTGTAGTTGGTGGTGCCGGTTTTGCCGCCCATTTGAGCGGTGATGTTGTAGGGTGCACGGCGCAGGCGGTTGCCGGTGCCGCTGTCGACCACGTTGAGCAAGATGGAGAGGATGCGGTAGTAGCCTTTCTCGGTGATGACCTCGGTTTGAACAGGACCGAACTCGCTGATAATGTTGCCGTTAGAATCGCAGATAGCTGTGACGAACACGGGGTTGGAACGCATGCCGTAGTTGGCGAAGGCGCTGTAGGCTGTCACCATTTCTTTGACGGAGACTTCGCACGGGCCGAGGCAGAGTGAGATTACCGCCGGCAGCTGGTTGGTGATGCCGTAGGAGTGCATGCGCTTCACCAATTCGGCCGGGTTTAGCTGGGCCATCAGGCGAGCAGAAATCCAGTTGTTGGAGTTGGTGAGCGCCCAGCGCAGGTCGACCATCTCGCCGATGCGCGCCTTGCCCGAGTTGCGCGGTGACCATGGGCGACCACTCTCGTCGTAGAAAGTGGGTTGCGAGTTGAGCAACTGGTCGCAGGGGGTGAAGTCCGATTCCATGGCGTAGGTGTAGAGGAACGGCTTGATGGTGGAGCCGATTTGGCGGCGACCGGTCGACACCATGTCGTATTGGAAGAAGCGGAAGTCGGGACCGCCCACGTAGGCTTTGACGAAGCCGGTGGTGGGGTCCATCGACATGAAGCCGCATCGCAGGAAGCTCTTGGTGTAGAGGATGGAATCGCGCGGTGTCATCACGGTGTCCACCGGGCCATTGTAGCTGAACACTACCATCTCTGTGGGGGTGTTGAACTGCTGCTCGATTTCGCTTTCGGAGAGGCCGGCCACGCGTGCCACGCGGTGGCGTTCGCTCTGGCGGATGGCGGTGGCGATGAGGCGGCGGCGCAAGTCGGGTGACAGCTCGGCGGTGTTGGAAGAGTAGGGTGCTACCGATGAGCCGCGCTTCTCGCGGTTGAACTGGCCTTGGAGGTGGCGCATGTGCTCGGCCACAGCCTCCTCTGCGTAGGTTTGCATGCGCGAGTCGATGGTGGTGTAGATGCGCAGACCATCGGAGTAGATGTCCCAATGGGTGCCGTCGGGCTTGGGGTTCTTTTCAATCCAGCCGTAGAGCGGGTCGTTGGCCCAGGCGATGGAGTCGTCGATGAATTTCTGGCCTTCCCACTCCATATAATCGGAGCGGGAAGGCTTGTGGGCGGTGAGGTAGCGGCGTAGCTCCTCGCGGAAGTAAGGTGCGAGGCCTTCCTTGTGGTCAACGCGGTGGAAATCAAGCACTAAGGGGAGGGCTTGGAGCGAGTCGAGCTGCTGGCGGGTGAGCATATCGGCCTTGTACATCTGCTCGAGCACCACGTTGCGACGCTTGCGAGTGCGTTCGGGCTTGCGCACCGGATTGTAGTACGACGGGTTCTTCACCATGCCCACCAACGTGGCGGCTTCTTCGATGGTGAGGTCGCGCGGATCCTTGTTGAAGTATACCTTGGCAGCCGACTTGATGCCCACGGCGTTGTTGAGGAAGTCGAACTGGTTGAGATACATTTTGAGGATTTCGTCCTTGGAGTAGAAGCGCTCGAGTTTGACGGCAATCATCCATTCGATGGGCTTCTGCATGGCGCGCGAGAAGAATCCATCCGATGGCGGGGTGTAGAGCTGCTTGGCCAACTGCTGGGTGATTGTGGAACCGCCGCCGGCGTTCTTCTGACGCAGGATTACGGTTTTGACCACGGCACGCGAGAGGGCGCGCATATCGATGCCGGAGTGGTCGAGGAAGCGGGCATCCTCGGTGGCGATGAGGGCGTTGACCACGTTGTCGGAGATTTCGTCGAGGTCGGCATAGACGCGGTTGCCCGAGTTGCGGAAGTATCGGCCGAGCTCCACGCCATCGGAGGCGTAGATTACGGAGGCGAACTTGTCCTGCGGGTTGCGGAGCTCCTCGATGGGCGGCATATAGCCGATTATGCCGTTATAAACCAGCAGAAAGAAGATGATGAGGGCGACGAAGCCGCCGGCAAAGGCCCACCAGAGGAAGCGGATAAGCGAGCGTTTCCAGTTGGCGGGAGTGGTTGGGGAAGTATTGTTAGCAGTAGCCATATTCAACAGTAAGATTTCAAACTACAAATTTACGGCAAATTTTTGGAATAGCAAGCGATTATGGCAAAAAAAAAGTGAGGAGAAGCCTACCCCCGGCCCCTCCCTAAAGGGAGGGGAGAGCTGCGTGCGGTGGGCGTGGTTTCTCGGCTTTGCCGAGAGCGACGCTAAAGCGTCGAAGCCGGAGCGAAAAGAAGGGGCGCACGGTGCGGACGGCCTTGCGGGTACCCCGCGGCAAGCCACGGGGCTATGAGCGGGGTATGTGGAAATGACAGCGGGGCGGCCGATGGCCGCCCCGCTGTGTGGTTATGGGGGGAGGGAATTAGTTCACGGAGACTTTGAAGGAACGGCCGTCGACGTTGACTACGTAGATGCCGGCTTGGAGGTTGTCGAGGGCTACGTGGCGGCCATCGAGGGTGTAGGCTACGGCGGTGTTGTATTCGCCGATGATGTCGATGCAGCCTTGACCACCGAGGACGATGAAGTCGTCGCCTTGGTTGTCGAGGGTGATGTCTTCGAGGCCGGCCACGTTGTTGGTAGCAAACACGGCGAAGGAGTTAGCTTCGAGGGAAACGGACACGGTGCCGGTGCCGTTGAGGGTGGGTTCGGTCTTATAGGTGGCGCAGATGAGCTGCGAGTTGGAGGCCGACAGGTAAGAGGTGGATGCGGTCACCGTAAGGGCGCTGCCGGAGGTGTTGGAGTTGATGAATACAACCACTTCCTTATTGCCGTTACGGATAATCAGGGTGCGAGGCTTGCTCATCGAGCCGTCCATGCCGGAGGGGATGAACTGCACGCCGGAACCCCACAGGTCGGGATTGTCTTTACGCAGGGAGATAAGGGCGCGGAACACGTCGTGGAGTGCTTCGTAGGTAGCATCATCCATGCGCGACCAAATCACTTTCTTGGGATCGGTGTTGTTGCCCGAGGAGTTCTTGGTGGATTGGTCAGCGGCAAGTTCGCCGAATTGCCAAATCATTTTCGGGCCGGGGATGAGCAGCAATTGGGCAGCCATAGCACCGATGCGGCGGCACTTGTTGGCTTTCGACTTGATGGCAGTGGGAGCGTTGGCGGTGACCTTGTAACCGGTGCGCTCTTCGTCGTGGCTTTCAGCGTAGGCGATGATGGAGCCGGCGGGACGGCCGTAGGAGTCCCACATTTGGCTCATCTTGCCGCCTTGGGTGTCTTCGTCGTAGCCCATAGCGAACTGGGCGCAGTTGTGCGAGAAGTTGGCCCAGAGGAGTTGGCCGTCGTTGGCCATCTCGGTTTCTTCCTGAGCGCCGGCGAGGTTCTCGTTGATGTGGATACCGTTGGGTTTGCAGGCGGTGATGAAGGAGTGGAGACGCTTGGTGTTGGTTACGCGCGAGAAGTTGTAACCATCGGTGCCTCCACCGTAGGAGTTGTTGGCACCGAGGCCTTTAACGAGGTCGAAGCGGAAGCCGTCGACGTTGTAAGCGGTCATCCAATAGGTGATAGCGTCTTCCCATTGTTGCCAAACGAGGGCATTGTCTTGGTTCCAGTCGTTGAGCACGCTGTAGGCGTGGGGAGCGGTTTTATTGTAGAAGGGGTTGGATTCGATGGGGTACATTTGATACCAGGGGTGCAGACCATCGCTCTGGTTGAACACGATGTCGAGGATGACGGCGATGCCGTGTTGGTGGCAGATTTCGATGAAGTCCTTGTAGTCCTTGGGCGAACCGTAGGCCTTATCGGGAGCCATATAGAAGTTGGTGTTGTAGCCCCAGGAGTTGTTGCCGTTGAATTCCATGATAGGCATGAGCTCTACGGCGTTCACGCCGAGGTCGGCCAGATACGGGATTTTTTCGATAGCTTGGCGGAGGGTGCCGTTGCCTTCGGCAGCGTCAACGGTGCCGGTGAAGTCGCGGAGCAACAGCTCGTAGATGATGAGGTTGTCGTGAGCAGGGATGGTGAAGTTGGAGAACTTGTAGTCGTCGAGGTTGCCTTGGTAAACGGCCAACATGGTGTTGTCAAAGCGGTCGTAGGGGTACTGCGGGCATTCGGGCCATACGGTCTTGTCCAAGTACTTGTCGCTATAGCAGTCGAGCACCAAGTGAGCGTAGGGGTCGGCCACTTTGGTGGTGCCGTCGACGATGTAATAGTAGGGGTAGGGGGTGGAGTTGTCGAGGCCGGAAACGGTAATCCAGAAGTAGCGGTTGCCGTTGTAGTCTTGGTAGGCCATGACGTTCTCGTTGCGCACTTCGTAGTTGTCCCACGAGGGCACGAGGATGACGGTTTTCTTGTTGGGGGCTGCGAGACAGAAGGTTACGGAGCCGTCAGCGTTCTTCACGGCGCCCATTTTGGGAGTGCCGCCGGGATAGTTGGCTTGCTTGGACGATTCGGGCACGGTCACCTTGAATTGCTTGGTGACGGTTTGGCCGGCGGTCGACTTAGCGGTGGCGGTGAAGGTGTAAGCGCCGAGAGCGGAGAAGGTGTAGGTGTGCTTCAGTTCGTTGGCCGAAGCTTGGTGAGCGAGTTGGGTGCCGTTGACATCCAAAGTCAGCTCGGCATTTTCGCTGGCAGCGACGGTGAGGGTGATGGATTCGCCCACCGATGCGATGCCTTCGTTGTTGGAGGACACGAGCGACACGTTGAAGCCATCGGGGTGCACGTCGATGAAGATGTCGCCGCCGGCAGCGGTTTTGCCTTCCTTGTCGCCGGTGGCGGTGCGGAATACCATGGCGATGCGTTCTACGGTCTCGCCGTCGGCGATGCCGAAGTAGGTTTTGAAGTCGCCGATGTTGAGGGTGTAAGTATTAGCGCTCACGTAAGTAAGTTTGTACTTGGCTGCGTTATCGAGCCATTTGGGTGCGTATTTCCAGTCGGAAGCACTTGTGGAGTTGCTGGTAATCAGGCCGATGTGGGCGTAGATGGTAGTGGAAGAGGAAAGGTTGGCGAGCGCCTTGTTTGATTCGGCGGCGTCGGGGTGATAAGTGAGTACGATGTTCTGGCTGCTTTGTGTGAGCAGAGGCGGGTTTGAGGTGACGATCTGCGCGGCGGCGCTGAGAATCGAAGCCACAAACAGCGAAAGGAGAAGTAGCGATTTTTTCATGATGTATAGTTAAGTATAATAATTTTCAGGCACTTTAAATAAGGTAAATGGCATTTGGGTGCAAAGTTAGTGAAAAAATTACAAACATCCAAATAAAAAATAGTGGAGAAGTGAGAGTGGAGAGGTGAGAGGTTGTTTGTTGGACTTGTTGCAATCCTTCGAGTAGTAGCGGCCGAGAAATGAAGCGCCCCGGCCGGGGTGGGTCGAGGCGCAAATGTGTTTTATAGACGGCAGTTGTTTTATAAATGGTATAGGTATTGAGATATTGAGTAGGCGATTAAATGAAGTCGGGCGCTGCTACAGGGATTTCGCGGCCCATTTGGATTACGTGGGTGAGCACGATGTCGGGGGAGTAGATGCAGATGTCGGCATCTTTGCCGTAGGAGATGGAGCCTTTGCGGTCGTATACGCCCATAATGCGCGCCGGGGTTTCGGAAGCCATGCGAGCCACGTCTTCGATGGCGATTTTGGCTTTCTTGACGCAGGTGTAGATGAGGCGGTCCATGGTGGCGATTGAACCGGCGAGGGCAGAGCGGTCGGCGAGTTTGCACACGCCGTCTTCGATGATTACGCGCGGGTCGAATGCGGTTTTGGAGTCGGACGCGGCGCAGGCCAGGCGTCGGTTATGATGGCCACGTGTTCGGTGCCTTTCATCTTGTGAATCATCTTGAGGATGACAGGGGGCACGTGGATGCCGTCGCAAATCATTTCGACGTTGATGCCGTCGTTGAGGTATACGGCTTCAACGGTGCCGTCGTGGCGGTACATACCTTCCTTGTGGGAGGCGGTCATGGCGCAGTAGAAGTGAGTGGCGAGGTTGAAACCGGCACGGTAGGCGCGTTCCACATCGTCGAATCGAGCGGCGGTGTGACCGAGAGCCACAATTACGCCCTTAGAGCGGAGGTAGCGAGCAAATTGCTCGGTATTGGGGAGCTCGGGAGCGGCGTCCCAGCGTTTGATGCATTTGAATTGTTCGACCAAGGGCACGTATTCCTGCGGGTCGGGGATGCGGATGTTTTCGCGAAGTTGACCGCCTGCCATCTTGGGGTTGAAGTACGGACCTTCAAGGTGCAGGCCGAGCACGCCGCTGAGGGGATCGAGCATCAGCTTTTCGCAAGTGACTGATGCGTCGCAAATCATTTGGGCGGTGGAAGAAGAGAGGGTGGGGAAGATGGAGGTGGTGCCGTGAGCGCGGTGCGCCTCAACAGCAGTGACGAATGCGTCTTCGGAAGTTTCCATAAAGTCGCGGCCGCCCCCGCCGTGGACGTGGATGTCGATACCGCCGGGGAGTACGTAGGCGCCTTCGGCATCAATGACGTTGTCGGCCATGGAAAGGCGATTGCTGTGGTTGAGCACATCGAGGATGGTGCTATCTTTGATGAGCACGGATCCGTTTTCAATCCATCCGTTAGGGGTGAATATTTTGCCGTTGAGGATTTGAGTTCTCATTGCAGTTGTTTTACTTGGTCAGAAAGAAGGATTCAGTTTTAGTTGTGCAAAGGTAATCATTTTTTTTAGAAGTAGAGCAATGTTAAAGCATATTTATGCTTTGTTAACATATATTTAGAATAGTATATATTTTGAGGTGAAAAATTTGCGTAGTATTTGAGAAATTTGTAACTTTGCAGAATTAATTCAAAACGATAAGATATGAGATTTCCACCTTTACCACCGGTAGTAAAGAACTTACTGATACTGAATTGCTTGATATGGTTAGCGACGGCCTTGATACCGTCGGTCGACGATGTGTTTTCGCGAGTGTTGGCGTTGCACTACTTCACCTCGCCCGACTTTAATCCGGCGCAGCTGTTCACGCACATGTTTATGCATGCCTATCTTGGCCACTTGTTCTTCAACATGTTCGCTCTGGCCATGTTTGGCGGCGTGATTGAGCGCAGCATGGGTAGCAGGCGATTCTTGTTCTTTTATATCGCGTGCGGCTTGACGGCGGCATTGGTGCAGATGGGCGCTTACGCGGTGGCTATCAATCACTTGACTGTGGAATTAGGCCTGAATTCGGAGCAGTTGGCGGCGCTAACTGACAGTGATTTCGATTTAATCGCCGGACTTAAGACGCCGGACAATCAATATACATTTCAAGAACTATATTGGCTGATTAACGGCTCGATGGTGGGCGCCAGCGGCGCTATCTATGGCGTGCTGTTGGCCTTCGGTATGCTGTACCCCAACGCGCCGGTTTACATATTCTTTGTGCCGTTCCCGGTGAAGGCCAAATGGCTGGTGATTGGCTACGGCGTGTTGGAACTGCTGCAAGGATTGGGCGGGTTCGCCGATAATGTGGCACACTTTGCTCACTTGGGCGGTATGATTGGCGGTATCATCCTGATACTGTGGTGGAAGCGCCAAGGAGTGTTCCGCAACGGGTGGTTCTTCTGATGAAGGCACCGTGGCTCACTTACACGCTGGTTGGCGTGAACATTGTGATGTTTGCGCTGATAAGTGGCGGTGTGATGTCGGAGGCGTTAGTGCTTGACAGTGAGGTACTTTCACGTCTGTGGACATTGCTTGGCTACGGTTTTGCACACACTGAACCGTTGCATTTGGCGGTGAATATGGTGGTGCTTGCGGTGGCGTGCCGATGGCTCGAGCGGCACGTAAGCCGGTGGCTGATTCTTTCGGCATACGTGGGCGGAACGCTGGCCGGCGGGTTGGTGTTCGTGGGGCTGAACGCTCTGGCCGGAGGCGCAATGCAACTGTGCGGCGCGTCGGCGGCGGTGTTAGCATTGGCCGCAATGACAGCGCAGGCTCGGCGCGAAGTGCGAGTGGAAGCCTTTGGCCGACGCATATCGGTGCGCGCGGTGAGCTATGTGCTTGTGGCAGTGATAGTTGTGTCGCTTATCTTCGGTGGCAACACCGGCGGCAATGCTGCGCACTTGGCCGGCGTGGCCGTGGGCATGGTGCTCGGTCGAAGACTGATGCAAGCACCTGACACCGAAGCGATTAAGGCTAAGGTGGAACGTAGCGGTTATGCATCGCTAAGCGAGAGCGAGCGTAGCACATTATTTAACCAAACCAAGAAGAAATGAGCGCAACGAACACAAATACTACCGGCGGCACCACCACCTCCAAAACC
>JBJEKG010000233.1:0-8962 GCA_051878535.1 Muribaculaceae bacterium | reverse complement strand
TTCAGCACATACTTTTTGTAGTCGGGACGATATTCGTAGTGCTGACTGTGGTTGAGCTCTTCGGTGGAGTTTACCACCTCTTTGATTGCCTGCAGCTGCGCTTCGGTGGCCTCCATACCCTTGTGGAGGATGACGATGACGATGATGAAAAGGATCAACATCACGAAGAACAGGCTCGTCATCAAGTCGGAATAGCTGGTCCAGAAGTATGATTCTTTTTTCTTGGCCATGGCGGTTATTTGCTGGGCGTTGGATTAACGGGTTGGGCTGCAGGCTTGGTCGTCGGCTTGGTTGCAGGTCTGGCAGAGTTGTTGCCGACCGATTGAGTAGCCGGCTTAGTGGTCGGCTTAGCCGCAGCCGAGTCAAAAGCTGTTGTGTCGGACGGTTGGGACACTGGCGCAGGAGGCACAACCACGGTGGGCGCGGGCTGCTGAGCGGGTTGTTGCTTCGCTTTCAGGTCGATGGGATAGAACATCACCACCACATTGAACACGCAGGCTAATGCGATGATTACCAGCGCAGTAATGCCGGTGTATTTCATCCAATCGGGCAGGCCGGCCGCGGGTGCCACAACGGCGGTGCCGCCATCTACTGTATGAGCCACCTGCTGACGCGACGACTGCGATTGCTTAACTGCAGCGGCCACTTGGTCGGCTAAGCGAGTATTCGACTTCTCAATCTTTTCGATGAGCTTGTCCAAGCGCACCGGTATGTCGGCAATTTCTTCGAGCTGCTTGGCCAGCTTGGGCATTTTGTCGAGCTGCGAGCCGAATTGAGCGGCCAACTCCTTGGCATACTGTTGGAAAGCATCGCGCTCTTGCTGGATAATTGCCTTGAACTGTTCGCTTTGCTCCACGAACTGAGTGTGGAACTCGCCAACGCTCTCCGAGGTGGATTCGGCGATGCTTTTAAGGGCTGTCTTGAGCGTGTCGTCGGCTTCTGACATGGTGTGAGCCAATTCGCCTTTGTGGCGAGCGAAGAAGTCGCGAATCTCTTCCAAGATGTAGGTGCGTTGAGCTTCCCGGTTGAAGAGCGTTTCGAACTCGTGGATAGCGCTGGTGTAACCTTGGATTGCGTACAGGTACTCGTTGAATTGCTCCAACCGGTCGGTGCATTGTTGGAGTTCTTGGAGCACGCGCACGTTGGCCTTGGCCATCTTCATCACGTCCATGTCGTGCACAGCCTTGATGATTTCGGCCTGAATGGCGTAGGATTGGTTGACGGCTTCGAGGGCGTTGCCCAAGTTGGATGTGTTTTGAGAGAAGGTGTTGTTGAACTCGTTGAGGTTCTTCACCAAGTTGGTGAGGGCTTGCGATGTGTCGGAGGGGAGCATCGGCAGCAGCTCCGACTGCATCCACGCCAAGAACGAGTTCTTTCCTTCCTCGTGCTTGAGTTTGCAGCTTTTGAACAGCAGCGAGTTGAGCGTGGTCAGCAGGATGCCGCAGATCGAAGCGACCATAGCCCAAGCCACGCCGCTGAGCAGGGCATCGATACCTTCGGCCGCAACCTCTGAAGATTTGGACAGCTCCTCGCTGCTACTGCCGATGAGGCTCATAATAGCGTCTGTTTCAAGCAAATCGCCCAAGCCGAGAATCACACCGGCCATGGTGCCGGCCAAGCCTAAGTAGAGGGGGATAGGCGTTTGGGTGGAGATGTCTTCCTCGGCCGAGTCGCAGTGGCGGTCGATGGAATCCTTCAGCAGGTTGAAGTCAATCACCGAGCCGGCATTGTTGCCGAGGTATTTGTTGATTGATTTTACGATAGAATCGAAGATGCTATTACCATCGCCTTTGATACCATCAACTAATCCGGTAGTATAATCGCTGTGCAGGCTCCATGAGTCGTCTTCCTTAAAGATGGAGCTGAATTTGTGCATGCGTAGCAGGTTCTTTATGAAAAAGAACAGCTGCAGAGCGATTATGAAGTATACAATATATTCGACGTACTGATGCATGTGATGTGATTATGATAGATTTGTGGGATTATTTAGTGAGGTAGATGGTAACTTTTCGCAAAATACACCATTTGTTATTACGCAATTCAGCTTGGCCATTTGCCGAGATTACCATATTTTTTGCTTCGCTTTTGCTTACGCCTTGGAATTCGATAGCATTTCTCAGCGCATCGATGGAGATGATGTTTTGGAAACTTACGCAAGGGGTAAATTCTGCTTTACTGCCTCTAATAGAGGCCTCAAATAAAGCTGACTCGCGCGAGGATAGTTGCTTGGGAAAGTATGCACCCTGCGCGCTCATTGCAGGTGCGGGGAAGAATGAGTGTTGGGTTGGCTGTTGCTGCACCACAGCAGCAACAGCAACTTGTTGTGGTACTCTATTAACAGCTACGAGTTTGTTTTCAAGCATAGCCACACGCTGTCGGAGCTGTTGCAATTCCGTAATAGTTTGCGAAATGGTGTATTTGTTGCCTGTGGCTTGCTGATTATAGTCTTGGCTGTATAATTGAAATTGAGCTGCAAGTTGATTAATGTGATCGCGATGGCGATCCAACCGTTTATGCTGCTCTCTAATATTGACAAAATTGATAATTGCAATGGCAAGGCCAATTACGGCAACGATAAACGTAATTATTACATATAAGTAATTAGTCGAAGCCTCTTCCTTAAGTTGCTTAACATCAGTGGGGAGTTCCTTAATGGTGTATTGTACTGCGCTCAGGTCTTTGCGGAGAGTATCCATCGGGGTGGCTTTTGGCACATTGGTAGCCGCATCAGCAGGTTGATTGACTGTGCCTTTGTCTGCACCTGCGGCAGTATCATTATTGTCGGGGGCTTCATCGACATTCTGATCGGATGAGCCGGCTTGCGCTGCGTGGTTGTTTTCTTTTTGTGAGTGCTCGGTTTGTTCCGGCTGTATGACAGCGCCACCTATGTGATTTTGTGCTTGGCCGGGTTGACGCTCGGCACAAGCGCCGATTATCAAGCAGATGGCCACAGCAAGTGATAGTAATATGCTGTTAATTAAGGATTTCATATCAGCTGTTTTAATTTTTCATAGATTTCTGCGGAGATTGCATGGATTGCGCCCTTGATAGGGTAGAAGAAGAAGGTTTCTTCGATGGTGGCATTGGGCTCGGATTCGCTAACGCGTTGCTGAATACCTTTTTCGAGATAGATGGGCAGGTCGCGACGAACTACTTCGCGAGCAATGTCGATGGAAGCGCGTTCCACGCCAAAGTTGTTGTCGAAGTTAAACACGGAGTTCATCGTATTTAGTGTGAAGTCGAAGAACTTTTCTACCGAAGCTATCACTTGTCGCTTGTAAGTGGTTGTAATAGTGTCGTAAGTATCGGTAGGAGAGACTATGCCGCTACCATCGCTTTTGAGGACTATGATTTTGTCGCGTACATCGTCATCTTCGTTGCCGATGATGCCGCCTTTGCAGGTTGATTCTTTGGGGTTGGAATCTTTCTCCATGCCAAGGATTTCAAGTTCCTTGCCATAAGGGCGGCCAAGGATTTGTTCGAACACTTTTTTGGTGTATTTTGCCAAAAGGCGCGGGTCGTCGGTAATGATTTTTATGACCTTACTACCATTACCGCTGAACGAAAGGTGGCGTGGCACCTCTAAGCCAAATTGCTTGATGATTTGGGCGATATGGTAGATAATTGAGGTGTAGAAGATGATAAAGACGATCTTGAACTTTTCGTCTTGCTGGAGGATGTAGTTGAAGTCAATTGACTTTGAGCTAACACCGGCAGCCTTGGGGATGGAGTTGTCCTTGAGGCTGAACAGGAACGAAGCCATATTGGCCGGATGAGTGTTCGATTCGCTATCAAAAACTTCAATAAGTTCGTTCATGCGTTCGGCAAAGTCCTTCTCCATTAGAATTTTGCGCACTGAAGATTTGTACCAGTCTACAATGCCGTTGGTGTAGTCCAAATCCGTAAATGAATTCTGGAACAGAGAGTTGGATGCGAATCGGAACGAGGTAACGTGAGTGATTCGCTTATCAGAGGCGAAAGCGATGTCGGAAGTGCCGCCGCCGATGTCCACATTTACTAAGTTAGTGGCGGTTGCATATCGTTGGAAGAAGTATTGGATAGGCGCGGAAGATTCAGTCATATTGTGAATAGCTCCCTGGCCAAAGTATTTGGCGAAAGCTTCTTGCCAAGTGCGGCGCAGGTGTTGCAAGCGCTTTGGCGCCATACTGATGGGATAGAACCACGTGATGGAGGTGCGTTGAAGATCGCCATGGTTAATCAGTACTTTGTTGCGAATGATAAGCAGAAGACATTTGACGTATGCGTCCATCACGCTAAGGTCTTCGCCGTTGCCCCATTTAATGTTGCACTTGTAGTTGTTGTAGGTAAGGTTTGAACGCTTATCGTAGGTGAATGGAAGGTTGACCATGGTGAATGGGTCAATTACGTCGTTCCAGCTTACAGTTTTGGCAGCGGAGAGCACGGTGCGAGTTGGCAATTGGAAGTCGCGCAAGCCAATTTCTTCGGGGATGAAGTCTTTTTCGAAAATTTCCGTTTCAGGAATAAGATCTTCAAGACCGCCTGATTCGTTGCGAGTGGGGATGAAGAATTCACAAAGCGGACGCTCTTTTGTGGTGAAGCAGAAAGCCTTGGGCTGTTCATTACCTTTGCGGAACTCGATGTGTGTGTTGGAGGTGCCGAGGTCGATTGCGAATTGGAATGTCTCAATGCTTTGTTGATCAGCAAAGATTGGGATGATAATGCCGCAATTGCCTGAGTTATTGCGAACTTGGATGAAGTCAAAGAGTTCGTTCTCTATCAAGTAGTTGTAAGCTTTAAGGTAAAAGCTGTTGTCGCGACAGGTTACGGATTTGGGCATCACTTTCTCGCCGCCGTTGAAGAAGATGAATTCGTAGTTGGCGGTGTCGGGCTGCACGCAGCTGATGTTGTAGATGGCTTGGGAAGCATCGTTGAACTTGATGCAAGGCATCACGAAGCCGGTGAACTCAAATTCTTTGATGGTACCCTGATTCTGTTCGATGTCGGCAGCGCGTTCAGAGTAGTATTTACGCGTATATTCCACGTATGAAATATTAGCATTTCCTTTAATGGGTATACGTAGCGTTGTTTTCACGCCTAAATTACCGGCCAGCACCTCCATTTCAATCATCGGGCGACCGTCGGGCATCGCGCCGCGCAATTCCTCGGAAGTGAAGTACTCAAACAATAGCGGCTTGACGGGCAGCAGGTAAGAGTATTCACCGCTGGTGTCTTTGATGTGGCCGTCGAAGTAGTTTTCGCTATTGAACTTGTGAGGCACACGCACGATAGCGTCTTCGAGCAAGTCGCTGATGGTGAGATAAGGCGCTAACGACCCATCGTTGGGCAGAGTGCGTTGGGTGAGGTCGGGCTGCAGGTCGAAGTAAGGAGCTGCATTGTCTTTGCCCCACTGGGCGGTGGTGTATCGTAGCAGGCTGTAGCGATTGCCGGTTTCCACCGGCAACACCATCGGCGACAGCGGCGTGGTAAGGGTTGTGCGGATGGTGAAATCGCTTGTGCCGGAGGCTTGCTGGGCGGATTTCTTACGCAGCTGATAGCCAAGCACTTCCACATAGTCGTTCTGCTGCTGGTATTGCACCGAGATTGTGCCGAAGCCGTCAATATCAGTGTCTTTGAGTTGACGCAGTTCGTTCTTAAACGTCTGGTCGGTTAGAGCGTTAAAGGTTGCGCTGAGGTAAGTTTCAACTTCGGGGAATAAGCCGGCGAAGTTTGAGATGGATTTTCGAAGTGCGAAGAGATATTTGATAAACTCGTGGTCGCGCTTGTAAAGTGGCTGAAAATCAGCATCGAATGGGCGATCAGTGCCGAAGTAGATGTTATCAACATAGCTCAAATCATTGGCATTGCTGAAGAACAACGTGGCGGGCGAAGTGGCGCCGATGATGTTGATTTCGGCAGGGCCGTGGATGTAATTCAGCAGGTAGATGTTTTGCAGAGCACCGAAGTTGTAAGTGTCGGCATCCGACCTCAAGTATTTCTCCAGTGAATCGCCCAAGTATCGATGGCCGGGAATGGGCGAACTTAAAAGCTCGCCAATCATTTCATTTGGATCCCATTTGATTACCTCAACATCGTTTTTATATTTGTCGAGGTTGAAGAAGATTTCAGCCACGTCGAGCGAGTCCGACACCATTTTGTGGAAAATGGTGTTACCGTCGAGATTCGGCATGCGCGACTGGCCGAGGGGCTTGCACACTTCCTTGAAGGCGGTTTTCACCAAGTCGATACGAGCGAACGGCGAGGGGATGGAAGTGATTTCGTGCGAGGCTGTGGCGCCATCGGGGTCGTCGATGGTGTCGCGGCTTGCCTGATTGTATGGGAACGCCGGGCTGCCGTTCCAGTCCGTATAGGTGGTGCTCCCATTTTTATGTAGACGAAATATTTTTGACATAGTGGGATTTGTTGCTAAAGTTTTTCCGACGCAAGTTTATCGGTGCCGAGATAGAACATTTCGAGGAACTTATCTTCCTTATCTTTACTTTTACACTTACTTACAGCGCTGTTGAGGCGGCCGGCAAAGAGGTTGTAGTCGGAGTACATACTGAATATCTTTCGAGGGGCAACATCTGTAACCAACTCAAAGGGCTTACCGCCGGTGTTGAGATTGAACAAATCGAGCGAGCGCTTGTTGTTCTTGAGTTCTCCAAGCCATTGACGGTAGAGTTCAAAGAAGTCGCAAAGCTCGTTGAAGAACCGGCTGCTGTATAGATTGTCGAAATTGCCATTATTAGCATTGAAGGACTCCGAAGTGAAGTAGTCCTTATTGAAGGTGAACGCGTTGGTCATCAAAGTGAATTGCACCAACGGGCGGTAGAGCATATCGCGCAATTTGTTGTACAGCGAGTTGAAGGTGACAGTGCCCTCAAGGTCTTTCACACCTAATTCATAGCTCATAGTGCCCGGTTGAGGCGCCGAGCCGGAGAAGTCAACGATAGCCGAGGCAGCCAAGAACTCAATCAGGTGGGCATCATTTTGCTGGGCCGCGCCGCCTTCATTGTTTTGGTAAGTGTTGGCTATGTCATCGGCTAAGAAGTAGAGCGAGTCGACCCCGCGGCTACTGAAGTCATGAGAGATGATATTCTTTTCGTAGTAAGCCAATGCCGACTTAGCTTTGGAAATGAAGGTGGAGGAGTCGATTTCGCTATCGCCGTCGTGTTCAAGCTTAAAGTAAGGCAAGATGGTGATGACACCGATAGGAGCATTGTTAATCAGCTGGAAGTTAGAGAAGTTTCTGCCTTCGCGCAGAGTTTTGAGCAACAGAGGGAAGCCGCTGGCGCCGGTGCCGCCGAAAATTGAGCTAATGATGAAGATACGGTCGCCATCGCCGAATTGGTTGGCGAAGCTCTGGAAACCTTCGCTGTGGGCGATCTGGTTGAGCACCACACTGCCGATGTTGGGGTTGCCCTTGAAGCCAACTTCCATCGACGAGGTGAGATTCTTTTCGGAGAAAAGCATCCGTGCCATGGCCTGATTGGCGCGCGACATCGAAGGCAAGGAGATGAATTCTTGAAACTGTTTGTCGTCGGTGTCCTGAATCAGCAGGGTGTAGTTGGGCAGAATCCGTTCCACACCGGTGCGGAAGAATTGGCTTGAGTTATTGGCGCTAAAGTGGAGATTCGAGCGCACTGCCGAATACTTATTGAGGAGCGCCACCGCGCGAGTGAGGTCGGCGTTGGCATTGTCAGGGTCGATGATGATTGGCACGATTTCATCGGTGCTAATCTTGACACCGGCGGCCAAGAGCATGGTCAGCGAGCGTAGCACGCGCGAACCGGTGCCGCCTATGCCAAATATGAATAACTTCGACATATTTAATATGTTGATAACAGGTTAATTATACTGGAGCGTGAGAGCAGTTGGTACTCCACCATTTAATGCAGAATGTGAAGATGATGAATGCCACAATTGACAGCGACATGTTGGCTACACCGAAGCACAGAATGTCGGATTCGCAAATCTCCAACGGTGTCTCCAGATTGGTTGTGGGGTCGATGTACACCATCTTATTGTCGTAAAAGTCTTGGAGCAACATTTGCCAACCCATCCAGAAGTTGATGCCGGCATTGACAACGAGGGGGATGCACCAGCCCCACCAGTTGCAGAGCTTCGGGTGGTTAATCACGTAGTAGAAGATGATGGCGATGACCAAGCTGATGACAAGCATCCACAATCCGTAAAAGATAAACTCATTCTTTTCGCTTGCGGCTGTTACGCCCAAGAGATAGTTGGTTAAATCTATCCCGATGAAGTTTTGGAAGATGCTGTAGATGCTTCCGAAAAAGTTTCCCATAACTATGATTTTGAAATTTTGAATTTGCAGTTGGTGATTTCTGTGTCGTTTTTATATGAATCGGCCACGCCTTGAATCAGCTGAAGGATGCCGGTGGTGGTGCCGAGCTTGTTTGTGATGTCGGTGCCGGATTCGTCATTGGAGTCCTGTACCCATTGAGGCAACGACTGTGGGGCGTTGAGGCAAAGGATGTCCTCGCCCATAGCGGAGCCTTCCGGCACGGAGAATACGATTGAATGGGTAAATTGACTTCCCTTATCTGTGATTGGAGCCACTGCCTCTACTGTGAATCCTTGCTTGTGGAGGCTATAGTTGGAGGCTTCTTCAATCACTTCAGCCGGCTGTAGGGTGGCTGAGAAGTTGGCTCGCAAAATCATAGTGTACGTGCCATTAATAGCCTTCAGGTTATTGCTATTTGGGTTATACCTGTTGGAAATGGAATAAGGCACGGGAATCGCACCGGCGAACACCACGCTGCCTTGGAATTTGTAATTCTCCAACACCGACAGAGGTGCAGCAGCATTGATTTTAGCAAGGTTTGAGGCTTTGCCGAAAATCCAAATGTAGTACGGGCGTTCCACATCCGTGAGCTTCTCCGACTTATTGTTTGGATAGTAATACATGCCGGTGAAGTTCGACTTCAGTTGGATAATTTCCACGGCAAGGTCGGGC